>JBILBN010000109.1:0-5879 GCA_044353665.1 Chitinophagaceae bacterium
TAGTATGTAACGGCGATTCTACAAATATCACCTGCAGTGTTACCAATGCAACTGGTGCTGTGGAATACAATATTTCAGGAAATTCGAATTGGCAATCAAGTAATATTTTTACTATGCCAGCAGGGAACTATATCATAACAGCAAGAGATAGTATTAATCCTATCTCGTGTATAACGGATACAAATATTGTAATTACACAACCTAACGCAGTACCTCTTACAAATGTAAGCATAATACATCCTACGTGTACCGATTCATTAGGTACTGTTTCAATTACTTCAGATACAACAGGCTTGACTTTTAGTGTAGATGGAGGTGCTTTTACTAGTTATCCAACTACAGGTTATCTTTTAAGTTCGGGGGGACATGCTATTGTAGCCAAGAATGCAAGTAATTGTAGCCCTGCTGTTACTAATTTTACAATAAATGCTCAACCACCTACACCATTAATCCCTACCATAGATTCGGTTACTCAACCTACTTGTGTTAAACCCACTGGTTCTATTCATCTATCAAATTTACCAGCTGGTCAATGGAGTATCAATCCTGGAAATATAATCGGTAATACTACAAGCTTCACCATAGATACTAGTGCTGGTAATTATTCTTTCAATGTAACGAATTCTTTTGGTTGTACTTCTTCTAATGCAGCTTCAATAACGATTAATACGGTATTAGGAGCACCTCTAGCACCAATCGTAAATATTACTCAACCTAGTTGTACAGTTTCTACAGGTAGTGTTTTAGTTACTTCAGATACAGTGGGCTTGACTTTTAGTCTAGATGGAGCTGTCTTCAGTGCTTATCCTGTAGGTGGTTATAATAGTATTGTTGCTGGTAGTCACTCAATTATTGCAAAGCAAATTCTAGGTGGTTGTCTTTCCCCATTTGCAAATTTTACAATAGATGCTCAGCCACTTTCTCCTGCTTTACCTAGTTTAAACATTACACAACCGAGTTGTACAAAAGCTACAGGAGAAATTGTTGTTGTTAGTGATACTACAGCACTTACATTTAGTTTTAATGGTGCGCCATATAGCAGTTATCCGGTTAATGGCTTCATAGACACTGCTGGAAATTATACTTTAGCTGTTCAAAATTTGAGTGGTTGTGCCCCAACTGTAATCAATAATATTGTCATTAACCCACAGCCTCAAACTCCTACTATCACTGCTTCAGCAACAACCATAACTTGTTCTGGATATAACAGTACCATTACTGCTTTAGCTACTGGTGGTATTTTGCCGTATGAGTTCAGCATAAATGACACACTATATCAACCTTCAAATGTTTTTTCAGTTCCTGCAGGCTTTTACAATATTTCAATAAAAGATTCTAATGGATGTTCAAACAAAACAGATACTGTTTTTATAACACAACCTCTTCCAATTACTGGAACTGTTGTTGCAACTCCAATAGCTTGTAATGGTGATAGTAGTACGCTTACCATATCAGCAAGTGGTGGGGTGGGTGCTTTCGAATATAATTTAAACGGTGATTTATATCAAAGTTCAAATGTTTTTTTAGTTCCTGCAGGCGACTATACAGTAGAGATACGATTAATAAGTGATCCCGGTTGTTATGCACCAGTAAATCCAAAAATAAATATTTTACAGCCTGAAAAATTAAAAATAACTGCGACATATGAGGCAATTAAATACTGTGGAGATAGCACTAAGATAAATATTTCTGCCATGGGTGGAAAGCCACCCTACACTGGATTAGGTGATTTTATAAAAGGACCAGGTGTATTCACATTCACTGTAGCTGATAGTAACGGATGCTTAACTAATTCAGATATCACACTTTTGCCTCCTGGCTGTATGGAATTAAATGTGTTTCCTAATCCAGCTGTGAATAGTATTAGTATACAACACTCAGCAGCAGTTAGTACAGGAGCTTATTTTGAAATTTTTGCAAATAATGGGGTTAAGCTAATGTCTCAAAAGGTACAAGAAAATAGTTTTTACAGTACTATAGATGTAAATGCACTTGCAAGAGGCGTTTATTTATTAGTTTATAATAATGGTAACGAAATAAAAGTTGCAAAATTTACTAAGGTTGGTAAATAACAAAATACTTTATTAAACTATATTAGAATATAAAAATTAATTGAAATTAGGTATTGTGTTTAAATATTAGTAACAAATACTATTACCACAAAACTTTACATCACAAAAATAAAAAAAATAAAAAAATGAAATTATCTAAGCTAATACTTTTTACACTAGCAACAACACTTATCACATTAAATGCTTTTGGGCAAGCTAATCCATTTATAAATGTGTTGCCATTGAATTTTGGTCTCGTAGCTATAGGTTCTACCATCGACATTCAAGTAACAATAGGTAATACTGGACCAGTTTCTACAATTGCACAAGCTAAACTTAGACCAATTATTCAAGTACCAGCTTCTGTTGAATTTTTACCAACAGTACAACAAACAGGCTTGCCTACTGGCTGGACCATATTGTCAAATACAGGTACTCAATTACGTGTTTGCAATTCTACAGACAATATTCCAGTAAATACTAGTCGCACAATTATACTAAAGATAAAAGGGGTTACCGTTACAACTTTTCCTGAACCTTTTGTAGGAAATATTTTTTTTGGAAATGGGACCAATTGTGGAACAGGTATTGCTATAGCTGGCGACCTTACTACAGATAATACAGCTTCGTCATCCATAGAAGTAGTAGCTAGTTATCCACTTCCATTGATTTTAAATAACTTCTCTGTAAAGGCTGACAATTGTACAGCACACCTTAATTGGAGTACTTCTTCTGAAATAAATTTCGAAAAATTTGAAATAGAAAAATCGGAGACGAATGATGCAAAATGGAAAACTATCGGAACTGTATCAGCTCATGGTAATTCTTCTGCTAATTCAACATATTACTTTAAAGAGGATAATCTTTTTATGAACAATAAAGTAGTAATGTACCGTTTAAAGATGATAGACATAGATGGTTCATATATGTATTCAACTGTATTAAATGCACTAATAGAATGTGATAAGCAAAATCTATCTGTATATCCAAATCCAGTGGCCAATGGGAAACTTAATGTAAGCCTAAATAGTGCTGAAAATGTGGAAGCACATTTTACATCTGTAACTGGTCAACTAATTAAGAAAATTATTTTAAAGAATGGAATAAATCACATTGATGTTTCAGAATTGAGCAACGGACTATATATCTTAAGCACAAAATTTGTAAACGGTATCAACCAAAATGTAAAAGTTAATATTCAAAAATAAGACCATTTATATTCTTTCTGAACGAAATATTTACTACACTTCAAACAATTTTTAAAATGATTTCAAAACATTTTCTTATTATTATATTCCTATTAATTGGAATTACCACTTTTGCCCAAAAGGGAATGATTACAGGAAAGGCAGTAGATGCCCAAACGGGTCTTCCGTTAGAGGGATGTTCAATTTTAGTAATTGAAAAGACTATTGGTACCCGTGCAGATCAAAATGGTGCTTTTGTTTTAGATAAACTACCAGCAGGAGTCTATTCTGTAAAATGTAGTTATATGGGATATATCGAAAAAATTGTTACCGATATTAATGTAAAAGAAAATGAAACTAAAGAAATTAATATTTCATTAAGTAAGAAATCTAGTAAAGAGCTTAAAGGGGTGGTGTTTTCTGCTCAAAGAGTGAAAGGAGCAGGTGAAACAGTGGCCACTTTATTAGTAGCACAAAAAAACAGTGCAAGTGTAAGTGATGGTGTTTCAGCAGAAACAATTAAGAAAACACCCGATAAAAGTAGTAGTGATGTTATAAAACGGGTTACAGGAGCAAGTATCCAAAATGATAAATTTGCAGTAATACGTGGTTTAAATGATCGTTACAATGCCTCGTTTATAAACGGTGCTCCATTACCAAGTACAGAAAGTGACAGGAAAGCATTTGCATATGATATTTTTCCATCGGGTATTATAGATAATTTAGTGATTTATAAAACGGCTACTCCAGATAAAACAGCTGAGTTTGGGGGAGGAATTATTGAAATTACTACAAAATCTACTTCATCTAAACCAGTCACTATTTTTTCAATAAGCCAAGGTTACAACAATTTGATAACTGGAAAAAAAAGTTTTGCTTCTGAAATGAAAGGCAGTAGAGATTGGATAGGTTTAGATGATGGAACACGGGCGTTGCCAAGTGGCATTCCTTCTGATAAACAAGGCTTTATAAATTCATCAACTGCAGATAAACTTGGATATGCAAAATTATTTGGGAAGTATAAGTGGGGAGTACAAGAAGTTGGTACTAGACCGAACTTAAGTTTACAAGTAGTTAAAAGTCTGAACATAAAAAGAAAAGAAAAAGAATTTATTTCATCCCTATTTTCAGTTACCTATAACAGAAGCAATACATTTTTAACTGGAGAACGTAATTCCTTCAATGGTAATGGTAGTAACATTAACGACCCTGATTATGCTCCTATACAAGAGAGAAAATTCATTGATTCTGTGTATAATGAAGAGGTAATTTGGTCGGGATTAGCTAACTTTGGGATTAAGATAAATAATAGGAACAATATAAGTTGGAAAAATAACCTGAGCGTAAACACTGATAATACATTAGTGAAGCGAAGAGGGTATACTGAATATACATTAGATTCAACCAACAAAATACAAGAAATATTTCGAAATTTTGTTTCAGATAAAATTTTCAACAGCCAGCTATTAGGTGACCACCAAATTGGTAAATTTAAAACAAAAATAAATTGGTTAGTTGCATACAGCAAAGTGGAAAGAAGTACACCATTTCAAGCTATTTCCAATAACAGTCGGTTGGGCAGTGGTGCAGCAATCGCAGGTTTAAATGGCACCATGATATCTGCTAATTCCCAAGAAAATATCAAAACTGCTAAATTAGACATTTCGCAACCTTATACACTATTTAAAGGTAGCCAAAATATGTTTAAGATGGGAGTTGGATACCTAGGTAGAGAAAGAGATTATGATAATAGAGTATTAGGTTTTGCAGAACTTCAAGCAGGTGGAGCTTATGAGGTAGATTATTCAATATTAAATTTACCTTATGAACAGATTTTTTTGACACAAAACTTAGGTGTATTATCTAATGGTAAAGCATCTATATTAGTTAATGATGGTACCGTTCCGAATTCTGCTTATGATGCAGCTTCTTCAGTTTTACATGCCTATTTAATGAATGATCAGCGTTACAAAAAATTTAGATTGATTTATGGGGTAAGAATAGAAAGTTTTAATCAAAAATTAGTGGCTGCTCAACGTGGATTGGGTGCAATAAATGTAAATTACACAAAGGTAGATTATAATCCTTCCGCTAATTTAGTTTATTCATTAACTGAAAAAACAAATGTACGATTCTCATACAGCAAAACGTTAAATAGACCTGAATACAGAGAATTAGCCAATTTTGGTTTCCCAGAATATCTTACAGGTTTTTATGTTTATGGTGATTCAAGATTAAAAAGGGCAAGTATAAATAATTTCGATGTTAGATATGAATTCTTCCCAGGCAGGGCACAGTTATTCTCTGTATCTGCTTTTCATAAAGACATTACAAACCCAATTGAGTTTTCTACTTCACCAGCTTTTGCAAGTGAGGCACAATACGTTCAAAGCAAGTCTGCAACCATTTCTGGGGCAGAACTTGAATTTAGGGTTCTTTTATCCACTCTTTTTGCTAGAAAAAATGAAAAATCTGTGCTTAATAATTTTACGTTGTCAGGTAATGGGACTATCACAAGATCGTCGGTAGATCTTGGTAACACAAATGGTGGTATTAGTTCGCGTCCTTTACAAGGTCAGTCGCCTTACATCATCAATGTTGGATTAAGTTATGCAGGGGATAGTTCTGGTTTATCATCAAC
>JBILBN010000110.1:0-5850 GCA_044353665.1 Chitinophagaceae bacterium
CTAGTTCCTTCATTAATGTTTAAATGTTCTCCAATTTCTTTATGGCTAAATCCTTCTATTACATACATATTAAATACAGTTCTTGTTTGTTCTGAAAGTTCTTGAACCAATTTCATTAATTCATCATATTGTAGTTTAGCACTTAAATCATGTGAAATCACTTCATCTTTTTCAACAAAAACAATCTTTTCATCATACTTTGTATTTTGCCTAATGTAATCAAAAATAGAGTGATAAATTACTCTTCTTACCCAACCTTCAAATGATCCTTCAAATTTAAATGTATCTAATTTTTGAAACACTTTTAAAAAACCATTGTTTAATATTTCTTCAGCTAAATGGTATTGATAGATGTTAGTATACCGTTTTACCATGCTCATCATCTTTGGGTAAAATTTTTTATATAACTTTTCTTGAGACAATCGATCCCCAGCCTTGCAACCATTAATTAGTTCAAGTGTTTCTTCATCAACATGGGGTCCAATGTAGCTCAAAGCGTAACTCAATTTTTTATCTTATTCTATTCAATCAATAAGACGCATATTATTTAATATTAGTTTGTAAAGTAAATAAATTATTATTATATCCATAAAAAAAGCTCCTCAAAAGAGGAGCTTTTTAGAAATTTTATATAAATGATTATTTAACCATTAATTTGTTTGATGTTTTTTGACCATCCGCATTGATTGTATAAATATACATACCTGCAGATAAATCTGAAACTGAAATTGTAGTGTTAGAAGTTGTATTTGCTGCAATTGAACCTACTTTAGTTGTTTTTACAACTTGACCTAAAGCATTTGAAATTTCAATAGTAACATTTTTAGCAGACTCTTTCAAGTTTAACGCAAAAGTTACATCTAAAGTTGCAGGGTTGGGGCTAACTGTAGAAGTTATGTTTGAAGCAACTTCTTTTGTGCTAACGCTTCCTGTAAAACCAGAAATTGTCCAATCAAACCAATGATACTGCCAACCAATGATGTTTAATGGATCTGCATCACTATAAAGTATAGCTGGGTAGAAATAATTTTTACCAGATACTGCAACTGAACTAGGCGCTGTAGTCCAAGTATTACCACTCATGTTAAAATCATTTTTAACATAATACATATTGCTATTCGCAAAAGAAGTCCCTGTACCAGTTCCTTCTCCGAAAGTTGCAAATCTAAAATTGTTGTGTTTGGTAATTGAATCACCAAGAGGAATTCCACTTTCTCCAGTTAAAAAAGTAACCGTAACACCAACAATATCACTTGTAACACTTAAGTTAACAGGAATGCTAAAATAGTTAAATCCATTAGATAAAGTATCATTTTCAGATCCAGCAGCTAAAGGATACTTAACAGTTACAACTGTTGGAGCTGTAGTACTATTGCTTATTCCTCCTCTGTCTGCATATGTAGTTCTGATTGCACCAAATTTTACAGTATCTGTATAGTTAGCATCTGGGTATTGTAATAAACCCATTTGTGCTCCTTTAATAAATGTAAATTGAATAGTATCAACAATAGCTGCTTTGCTTGCTAGTCTGCTATAAACACACACCATCCCAAAAGAATCTACGTTATAAGGAACACCTGCTTTAGCTGCTGGCAAACCACTAAACGTGCTAGAATTCCATCTAGCTGCAAATGGATCTAAAACTTGAGATAAAGATTGTACCTCAGGCGCTGATAATCCATTAGAAAAAGCAACACGAACACTTGCACTATCTTGCCACATATGTCTAGTATCTAAGTTATCACTTGTGAAAATTCGATCCATTCCATTATCTACTAAAAAAGTGTCCATATCTATTGGAAAAGAAAAATATCTTTTACCAGCTCTGTTTTTCTTTCCTGATAATTGCTTTACAAAATCTTCACGATTGATTTTTTTGTCTGCATCTAATTTTTCTTGACTGTTTTTAACAGCAGAAGAATTTTTTAAAATTGTTGTAAAATCGGTTTGGGCTTTATACTGTGCCATTGAAGCCAAAGTACAGAAACAACCAAATGACATAAGTAAAATCTTTTTCATTTTTTTATTTTTTAAAATTATTTATAATCAGTAAAATTATATTTTTTTTAAATACCAACCAAAAAAATAAAAATATAGTAATCAACAGTCTTACATTTGCGACGAAACAATAATTTTGTATGCCCATTAATTTCGAAAATACTGAAATTGCCTTCTCTTCTCAACGCAATTCTGAATTAAAGCAAGCTCACTTTCTTTTTTCAGCAATGGGAAGTCCTTTATTGACTAAAATTGGAATTCAGTGCACCAATTTGGCTTTTAAATTTCATTTGCCTATAAAAGGAATTGTAAAATCTACCATTTTTAAACATTTTTGTGGTGGTGAAACACTAGAAGAGGCGGATGTTACTGCACAAAAACTGAATCAGTTTGGTGTAGATGTGATCATGGATTATGGAGTAGAAGGGAAAAGTGACGAATCTGTTTTTGATGCAACAGTTGATGATTTTATTAAAACCATCAATTTTTCAAAAGATAAAAAATACATTCCTTTTATCAGTATGAAAATTACTGGGTTTTGTCGTTTTGAATTATTGGAAATGGTACAAGAAGGAAAAACCTTGACAACTGATTTGCAACAAGAGTATGAACGTGTTTGGACTCGTGTAGATAAAATTTGTAAGCAAGCGCATGATTGTAACAAAATGATTTTAATTGATGCTGAAGAATCGTGGATTCAAAAACCAATTGATGATTTGGCAAATGCAATGATGGAAAGATACAATAAAGAAAGGGTTGTAGCTTTTAATACATTTCAATTATATTGTCATGATCGATTAGAATATTTAAAAACTTCATTTAATTTGGCTCAACAAAAAAACTTTTTATTAGGGGCAAAATTAGTTCGTGGTGCATATATGGAAAAAGAAAGAGCAAGAGCTGCCCAATTGAATTATGCATCTCCCATTCAATCTGATAAAACTTCAACAGATAACGATTATAATTTGGCAGTAGATTTTTGTTTAAATAATATTCGTTTTATTTCTGTTTTTATTGGAACGCACAACGACAATAGTTGCTTGTTAGCAACACAAAAAATGGAACAATTATCGATTCCTAAAAAAATAAATAATGTACATTTTTCTCAATTGTTTGGAATGAGCGACAATATTTCATTTAACCTAGCAAAGGAAGGTTATAATGTATCTAAATATTTGCCTTATGGTCCTGTTGAAGATGTAATCCCTTATTTAATGCGTCGTGCACAAGAAAATACTTCAGTTGCAGGACAAACGGGTCGTGAGTTAGCATTAATTACAAAAGAATTAAAACGTCGTAAGAATTAATTTTTCATCATTAATAATTTACAATTTATCATTAATAATTCTATAAATACGATTGTCGCTCTCTCTACTCCCCAAGGAGAAGGAGCTATTGGTGTCATTCGTTTGAGTGGCGAAAATGCAATTCAAATTGTTGATTCCATTTTTAATGGAAAGAAAAAATTAATGGATGTAAAAAGTCATACCATTCATTTTGGAAAAATACAATCTCCTTCTCTTAAAGGAGAAGGGTGGGGTGAGGTAATAGATGAAGTTGTTGTCTCAATTTACAAAAATCCACATTCATATACGGGAGAAGATGTGGTAGAAATTTCATGCCACGGTTCAAAATTTATTATTCAAAAAATAATGGAATTGTGCCAACATCAAGGTGCTAAATCGGCTAAGCCAGGGGAGTTTACACAACGTGCTTTTTTAAATGGCAAATTAGATTTAAGTCAAGCCGAATCAGTAGCAGATATTATTGCTTCAGAAAATAAAGTGCAACATGAAATGGCGTTCAATCAAATGAGAGGAGGTTATTCTGCTATCATTGAAGGATTGAGAAATGAGTTGATCGAGTTTGCTGCATTAATTGAATTAGAATTAGATTTTTCGGAAGAAGATGTTGAATTTGCCGATCGAGAAAAATTTTCTTTATTGATTGAAAAAATAAAAAAAACGGTCATCAATTTAATTCAATCGTTTGAATTAGGGAATGTTTTAAAAAATGGAATTCCTGTGGCAATAGTAGGTGAGCCTAATGTTGGAAAATCTACTTTGTTGAATGCGCTTTTAAAAGAAGAAAAAGCCATTGTGAGTGATATTGCAGGAACTACTAGGGATTTTATTGAGGATACATTAATCATTGATGGAGTCCAATTTCGATTTATTGATACGGCTGGAATTCGAGAGACCAAAGATGCCTTAGAAGCTATTGGAATTGAGCGTTCCTATCAAAAAATGAAGTCGGCAAAAATAGTTTTATATTTAGCAGACATTCAAAAAGAGCATAAAGAAATTATTGAAGATTTTAAATTGTTGGTAATAAATGAAAATCAAAAATTCATCATTCTTTTAAACAAATTTGATAAAGTTTCATCGTGCAATGCCATTGATATCGAAGAAGCCATTGCAAATTCAACTCATCAAAAAACAATTGTGATTTCAGCTGCCGAAAATAAAAATATTGATAAACTGCAAGCTGAATTGTTAAAAATAGTTCAATATGAAAAGATGAATTTTGATGGCATTATTGTCACCAATGCAAGGCATATCAATGCATTAAAAGATACATTAATCCATTTAACTCAAATCGAACAAGGCTTGAGTCAATATATCAGTGGCGATTTTCTGTCTATTGATATTCGAATGGCGTTGCAATCATTGGGTGAAATAACGGGCGCTGTAGAGTTAGACCGAGATATTTTAGGAACTATTTTTGGCAAGTTCTGTATCGGAAAGTAACTACTGCAAAACAAACAAATATAATATTCATGCCTATTCTGAAAAAATGATAACGCTATTCAAAATGACGAATTAGGATATATTAAATTTGGTTCACGAGTTGATTTATATTTACCAATATGTACAAAAATAAATTTTAAAATAGGTAATATTGTAGAGAATAGTATTATCCCCACTTTGGAGTCTAAATTTATGCAATATTCATTTTGTCCTTCAAGAAATTGATTTTGCCTTAAAACAAAAACTTTATTTAATTTGGCCGTCTGATTAATGAATTAATTTTTTCATATTCAAAAAGAAAACCAACTATCGCTTAGTTTTTGCAAACGACAAATAGGTACTGAAGAGGGATAGAATATTTTTTAAAAAAACATGATTTTTATCATTTTGTATAAATATATAAATATTTAATTATATATTTGTAATCTGAAAATTAGTAAAATATGAAATTAAAAAATTTACACGTTAAAAAGCTTAACTCATTTATAACATCTGTGTTAGCTAAATTTCTGATGATTTGTATGTTGTTCGCATTTTCTACAAAAATGTCAGCACAGCAAGTAACAATGAATTTCGTATGGGTACCATCGGCTCAAACGAGTACTACAGCTGATTTTGATGTAGTATTAACAAATACTGGTGCAACAGCGTTGAAGTTTAATGGTATTATTATTAGAAGTATTGCGCACACGCTTAATTCTACGATTTTAACAGGTGGTGTAGGAACTATATCTTGGGCTTCAGTTCCAGGAACTGCTCCTGCTAATGGAACTGTAGCTGGTAATCAATGGAATAACTGGCCAAACCTTAGTACAAATTTAGGATATACAACTTCAACTAGAATTATGAATTATAGTTCTAATAACGTATTTTTTACAAATGCTACAGCGCCTACAATTCCTACTGGATCAGGTGTTAATATTGGACGTTTTCGTATAACAGTAACTGGTGGAACTTTTGTTTCAGGCGCTCAATTTGGATTTACTTGGGCTGCAACTGCAGCAGTAATTGCTTATGTTGGAACTGCAACAACAACAACTTCATTAGCAACAGCAGGAGGTAATAAAGTAGTTACAGTATCGGCAGCTCAGCCTTTAGGAGC
>JBILBN010000050.1:0-18540 GCA_044353665.1 Chitinophagaceae bacterium
CCGTAAAGGCCGGTATGAATATTTTATTGACCGATTATGAGCGTTTGTTTACCAGAGATTTTATTATGCCTTTTGGTTTATTGAGAGAAAGTAGAAGTGCTTACAAACGGGCTGATATTATTATTATTACAAAATGTCCTCAATCAATTTCAGAAGAAGAAAAACAAAAACTCATTATTGAAATCAATCCATTGGTTCATCAGCAAGTTTATTTTTCGGCAATTGATTATGCTAATATTTATGCTTTAACACCTTTACAAAAAGACATTAACCAAGACACTGAAGTGCTTTTAGTAACAGGTATTGCCAACCCAAAACTATTACAAGAGAAACTAGAAAAAGAATTTAAAAAAGTGCATTGCCTGCCCTATAAAGACCATCATTATTTTTCGTTTGATGATTTGAATGAAATGAATGATGCTTTTAATCATATTGCTACTTCAAACAAAATTGTCATCACCACCGAAAAAGATGCAGCTCGATTGATGTTGCTAAAAGATAAAATTTTAGAAATGAATTTGCCTTTTTATGCTCAAGCGATAAGCATTCATTTTTTATTTAATGAGGGCGAAATATTTAATGCAAAAGTGAAATCGTTTGTAGCTCCATTTTATCCATTTATTGAGGAAGAAGTTTTTGTTGAAGAAGAGGAAGTGGACTTGAATTATGAAGAAATAATTTAAATTAAAAAGAGCCTACATATGTAGGCTCTTTTTAATTTAAATGCTGTAATGTGGAATTAGTTATTGACTATGATTTCAGCGCCTAGTGCTTGAGCACCAGTACCGCCTAAAAATCCTTTAGCAAAAACGGTATATATTTTTCCATCAGCCAACGTTATTGGAGGCAATGTTAATGCAACTATAGATGTTCCTGCTACTCTAACTTCTAAATTGTATGTTCCTGCTCCAAGTGGCGTAAACGCGCTAGCTTGTTTAAAACTGCTGTTTGGAAAAACTACCGGTCCACCAACTACTGCTATGTCAACAGCTGGTGCATCAGGTGATAAATGAATAAAACGAACATGTGCTTTTCCTGAAGCAGGAGTTGTTAAATCGTCAACTGTCAATAACGTAGATAATTTTGAAACAGAATCAATCGCAAATAATGAATAACTTTTATTTCCTTCAAAAGTAATATCTGCATTAATTACACTAGTTGTAGTGCCAGCAACATTTACTTTAATATTTTTTTTGCCAGCAACAAGATTTTTTAAATAGCCTGTTGTACTTGAAAATGATAAAGGATTTACATTCACTTTTGAATTGTCAACATAAATATCTACATCGGGGGCATTAGGAGAAGCATGTGTTACTGATAAACTAGTATAAAACATTGTTGAATCATCATCTTTTGTACATGCTGTAAACGAAATAGTTGCGCTAGCAATGATTGCTGCTGTTAATTTAAAAAATTTTTTACTCATAATTTTTGTTTTAGAATACAATAATAATTCTGATTTATATTGTAATAAAAATATTTTCTAAATAGGGTATTCCTTTTTTCTATATGGAAGATTATAATGAATAGTTAAAATATCGTAAAATCAAAAATTAATTTTTTGTCGATAATCAAACTGTAAATCTTCGTGCAACATGGCTATCAATTTTTCTATTTTTTTGAGTTGACTTTGGTATAAATTCACCATCACTTTGTGGTCTTTCCAATGAAGAGGTAGCGCATTCATTTCTTCACAAAAGTGAATGAGCACATCAATTTGAGTGCTGGGTTTATCAGAAAATTTACAATATTTTGTAATGAATCGAAGAATTTTTCGAATCGTTTTTTTAGCGAAATAAACGGTTTGTGTATTTACATCTTGAAACATTTCGGATACTTCGTTTTTGAGTTGCTCCACATAATTTGCTTCATTGGTGCTTTCAAACAATAAGTAATGCAACAACTCTTTATTTTCTTTTTTGTATTTTATGAGTTTGTTGCAAACCTCTATTAGCACTGCTTTCGGCATAGCTTGAATTTCTTTTTTTAAAAGGGCTATTGATGTTGATTGCATTTTTATATTTTAAAATTTTACACTATTTATTGAATACTATTTTCATTGAATCTTATTGGTTGGTTTAAGTGCATCTATTTTGTCAGAATTTTATGTTAAACCAGTCTGTCACACATTTATTTTCAAAAGTAAAGCATTATTATTTTTTGAAATCAGAAGTAAGTAATAACCTGATTTGCTTTTTTGTAGATTATTCAATATTTCAAATACATCAACGGTTAGAGATATGTAAATTAAATCTACTATTTGGGGATAAATAAATGAAAGGACAATAATATAGCCGAAATTCAATGTGCATAACTATGTGAATTTCATCTGAATTGATGCGCATAAATATTAACTAAAATAGATGACGAAGAATCCTTTAAATAAAATTACTTTCGTGTCCCTCAAATTTTTTAATAAATATCATGGCAGTTTCTACAAAATTAAACACTCGAACTAAAAAAGCAGATTTATCACCCATGCTTTATGGCAAATCTGCACCGCAAGCATCTGATTTAGAAGCAGCCGTGTTGGGTGCTATTATGCTAGAGCCACAAAAGTTAGCGGAGTGTTTAGAAATTATTCAATCTCCCGATTGTTTTTACAGCGATGCCAATCAACGCATCTATGCATCCATTCGTAGGTTGTTCGACAATGGTTCACGCATTGATTTTTTAACTGTTACCGAAGATTTAAGAAAAAACAGTGAACTCGAAATGGTAGGAGGAAGTTACTATGTAACAAGCCTTACAAGAGATGTGGTGAGCAGTGCGCATATTGAAGAACATGCTCGTATTGTGATGCAAAAATACATTATGCGTGAGTTAATACGCATGAGTGGAGATGTGATCAGTGACGCATATGAAGATAGCACCGATGTATTTGATTTATTAGACAAAGCAGAAACCAATTTATATGAAATTACGGATAAGCATCTTCGTAAAAATTTCTCAAGCATTAGTTCTATTTTATCAAGAACGATGACGGAGATTGAAACCCAAGCACAAAAGAAAGATGATTTCACAGGGATTCCATCTGGCTTTAAAGCATTAGATAAAATTACATCTGGTTGGCAAAAAACCGATTTGATCATCTTAGCAGCTCGTCCTGCTGTAGGTAAAACTGCCTTTGCCTTAAATTTAGTAATGAATGCAGCAATGAATAAAGATAAACCAACTGGGGTGGCTTTTTTCTCCTTAGAGATGAGTGCAGGACAATTGGTAAAAAGAATGTTGTCGGCTGTTACAGAAGTGCCACTTGAAAAAATATCCAAAGGACAATTAGCTGATCATGAAATTGTGCAAATACACCAACGGATGCCTCGTTTAGGCTCTGCCAATATTTTTATAGATGACCAAGCAGCACTTAATATTTTTGAACTTCGTGCAAAATGCCGTCGATTAAAACAAAAGTATGGTTTAGGAATGGTCATCATTGATTACTTACAATTAATGCAAGGCAATTCAGACAAAGGTGGAAATCGTGAGCAAGAAATCTCAAAAATTTCTCGTGATTTAAAAGGACTAGCAAAAGAATTAGAAATTCCAATTATTGCTCTTTCTCAATTAAATCGGGGTGTAGAAAATCGAACAGGGGCTGCTAAACTTCCTCAATTGAGTGATCTTCGTGAGTCAGGAGCCATTGAGCAAGATGCAGATATGGTTATGTTTTTATATCGTCCAGAATATTATGGAGTCGATAAAAGTCCAGAAGGTGAACCCATTCCTGGAGAAACTTGGATAAATATTGCCAAGCATAGAAATGGTACTACAGATGTTGTAAAAGTGAAAGCCAATCTTGCTTTTCAAAAATTTGAGGATATGCCCGACGTACATAATTTTGGTAATCCACCACAAAATATGCAAGACCCTTCTGCTGGCATAAAAGGTTCCTACGGAGATGGTCCAAAACTAACGATAGATGATGGATATGCTAAATTAAAATCAAAAGCAAGTGACTTTAATGTGGATGATGAATTTGGTAAATCATCTTCTACTGACTTTGGTGGAGATGTGCCTTTTTAATTTTTTTTGATGATTCAATGAGATTCCAAAATATGTATTTTGGAATAATGATATAACAAGGCTTCTACTTGATTATTCCTTATTTATGAAATAACGAAAAGGTTTGTCTATCTTTACGAACTAAAATTTTTTACACAGATGAAAAATCTGCGACATTTGTCTCAAACCGAATTGGAAACACTCATTATTTCTATTGGCGAAAAGCCTTTTAGAGTTAAACAAATTAACGAATGGATTTGGCAAAAAAACATTACATCAATTGATGAAATGCTGAATGTATCAAAGGTTACTCGTGAGCGTTTAAAAGAAGAATATTTTTTAGGCAAACTCACTATTGATCACACGCAAATAAGTGATGATACGACTATCAAAAATCGATTTGTATTGCATGATGGCCATTTTGTGGAAGGCGTATTAATTCCTACCGACACAAGAATGACTGCCTGCGTTTCATCGCAAGTGGGATGCAGTTTGAGCTGCAAGTTTTGTGCAACAGGTTATATGGATAGGAAACGGAATTTAGATTTTGATGAAATTTATGATCAAGTAAAACATTTAAATGATCAATCTGAATTGAACTACGAAAAAAAATTAAGCAATATTGTTTTTATGGGCATGGGTGAGCCGTTGTTGAATTACAGCAATGTGCTGAAATCAATTGAAAAAATAACGGCACCCGAAGGTATGGGAATGTCGCCATCAAGAATAACAGTTTCAACGGCTGGGGTTTCTAAAATGATTAAAAAATTAGCAGATGATAAAGTGAAATTTAACTTAGCCGTTTCGTTGCATGCCGCAAATGATTTGAAACGAAATGAAATCATGCCTATTAATGAAACCAATAATATTAAAGTTTTAATTGAGTCATTAAATTATTTTTATAAAGCAACAAAAAGTCCAATTACATTTGAATATATTTTGTTTAAAGATTTTAATGACAGCATTGAAGATGCCGACGAGTTAATAAAAATTTGCAGACAAGTGCCTAGCAAAGTAAATATTATTGAATATAATCCAATATCCTTAGCTGCATTTGCAAAACCTGACGAAGAAAAAGTAGATGCATTTATGCAATACTTGGAACAAAATAAAATTAATGCACGATTAAGAAGAAGTCGTGGTAAAGATATTGATGCAGCATGTGGGCAATTGGCGAATGTAAATCACCCTTCAAAATAAACTAATTATGGCAAAAAAATATATTCCAAGTCCTTCAGATTTTGCAAAACCAACTCCAGGAAAAAAATTAAAAAAAGGAGAAGTAAATAATATTGTGCCTTCAAAAGCGAAAAAACAACGTAAAAGCAAACGCGCTTTTTTAGCTGAAGAAGAAAAATTAAAACCGGGATACGTTCCTGTTGAAACCGTAAAAAAAGTATTTGTAAAAAAAGAAAAGACAAATACAAAACTTACCAATAAAAATTTCAAACCTGGCGAACATCCTATTTTTGAAGGAAGCGATTTATCGAACATTAATCCAAAACAAAAAACGAAAGCCCCACAACCCGTAACTAACGAAATAATGCCTCTGAATAAATACATTTCACATTGTGGAATATGTTCAAGAAGAGACGCTGTGGAAATTATAAAAGAAGGAAAAATTAAGGTGAATGAGCAAGTGATTAAAGAACCAGGCTTTAAAGTTTCTGAAAGTGACAACATTGTTTTTGAAGAAAAACGTATTTTTATTCAAAAAAAATTAGTCTATTATTTATTAAATAAACCCAAAGATTACATCACCACAACCGACGATCCTGAAGGTAGAAAAACTGTGATGGATTTGCTTGGAGCAGCACCTGAGCAACGCATTTTCCCCATTGGTAGATTAGATAGAAATACTACTGGATTGTTGTTGCTTACCAATGATGGTGATTTAACTCAAAAATTATCACACCCTAAAAATAATGTCAAAAAAATATACCAAGTAGTTTTAGACAAGCCACTTACAAAAGGTGATTTTGAAAAAATTGTTGAAGGAATTGTATTAGAAGATGGCCCGGCTCCTGTAGATGAATTAGCATTTACAGACCAAAAAGATAAACGAGAAATTGGCATTGAAATTCATATTGGTCGTAATAGAATTGTTCGTAGAATTTTTGAAAGTTTGGGTTATCAAGTGAAAACATTAGACCGTGTTTATTATGCTGGCTTAACAAAAAAGAATGTGCAACGAGGTAAATGGAGAGAGTTAACCGATAAGGAAATTTTATTTTTAAAACATTTTAAGTAAAATGAAGTTAGCAATTTTATACGAAGACAATGAATATGTTTTCATCAATAAACCACCTGGAATACTTTCAATTCCTGATAGACATAATGCAGAAATTTTAAATATTACAGGAGCACTCCGAAAAATATACGGCAACATATTTATTGTACATAGATTAGACAGAGAAACTAGTGGTTGTATATGCTTTGCAAAGGATGAAGATACGCATCGGTATACGTCTAAATTATTTGAAAGTAGAGATGTTGAAAAATATTATCGAGGAATTATTCATGGAACGCCACCTACACCAAGTGGGCGAATTGAGGAAGGCATTATGGAACATCCAACAATAAAAGGGAAAATGATCATTAATGCAAAGCAAGGAAAACCAAGCATTACAGAATATGAAACGCTAGAATCATTTGGAATGTTCTCTTATCTGTCATTCAAATTATTAACAGGAAGAACCCACCAAATAAGAATCCATTGCAGCAACATGGGAAACCCATTAGTTTGCGATGGTTTATATGGAAAAGATACCCCTGTTTTTATTTCGTCACTTAAAAAGCGATACCATCTCTCTAAAAATGAAGAAGAAGAAAAACCTATTTTAAGTCGAATTGGGTTACATGCATATCAACTCACATTTAAACATCCCAATGGGAAATTATTGGCTATAGAAGCTCCATTGCCAAAAGATATGAGTGCGATGTTAAATCAATGTAGAAAATGGTTGAAATAAATTAAAATTAAAATAATCAAAATAGGTTAATCAATTGTGGTTAACCTTTTTTAATTTTAAGCCATGCAACAAACACATTTTTATCATCATTTAATTGATATCATAAACAAACGAATTTATCCTGCTGAAATAATTATTTCTAAGGATAAAATTATATCTATTAAAGAAACAGATAAACATTGTGAAAATTATATTTTACCAGGTTTTATTGATGCGCATGTTCATGTTGAAAGTTCCATGTTAATTCCATCAGAGTTTGCTCGTTTAGCGGTCAATCATGGAACTGTTGCAACCATAAGCGACCCACATGAAATAGCCAATGTGTGTGGCATTGAGGGGGTTGAATATATGCTTTACAACGCAGCTAAAGTTCCTTTTAAATTTCATTTTGGTGCGCCTTCTTGTGTGCCGGCAACTTCCTTTGAAACAGCAGGAGATATCATTGACTCAACAGGAATTGAACAATTATTACAACGAGACGATATTTATTATTTATCAGAAATGATGAATTACCCTGGCGTACTTTTTAAAGACGAAGAAGTGCTGAAAAAAATCGCTTTAGCGCATCAATATAACAAACCTGTGGATGGGCATGCCCCTGGTTTAAGAGGTGAACAAGCCAAACAATATATTGAGGCTGGAATTTCAACAGACCACGAATGTTTTACCAAAGAAGAAGCGGAGGATAAATTAAAATATGGTATGAAAATTTTAATTAGAGAAGGAAGTGCAGCTAAAAACTTTGATGCTTTAATTGATTTATTGGATGAGCATTTTGAAAATATGATGTTTTGTTGTGACGATAAACATCCTGATGAATTGGTTTTGCATCATATTAATATGCATGTAAAACGTGCTTTGGCAAAAGGAAATGATTTGTATAAAGTATTGCAAGTGGCTTGCATAAATCCAGTGAAACATTATAAAATGAATGTAGGATTATTGAACGAAAATGATTGTGCCGATTTTATTGTGGTTAATCATTTAGAAGATTTTACCATTTTAAAAACGGTTATTAATGGAACTGTTGTTTCTGAAAATGGGATAACTAAAATTGAATCAATTGATGAAAAAATGATCAATCGATTTGATTGTTATGAAAAAAAAGCAGGTGATTTTAAAATAGAAGGTAATCCTTTAAATCAAAAAATAAAAGTCATTGAAGCTTTAGAAGGACAATTAATTACAAAAACGATTATTGCCAATGCAAAAATTGAAAACGACCATATCGTTTCAGATATTGAAAATGATGTATTGAAAATGGTAGTTGTCAATCGATATTTTGATGCTCCTATTGCTGTTGGATTTATTAAAAATTTTAATTTAAAAGCAGGCGCTATAGCCAGCACGGTTGCACACGACAGCCATAATATTATTGCTGTAGGAATTAATGACGAAGAAATTTGTAATGCGGTCAATGAATTGGTAAAATGTAAAGGAGGCGTTTCAGTCGTCAATAAACAGGAAAAATATACCTTGCCCTTACCAGTAGGTGGTTTAATGAGTAATGAAAAAGCTGAATTAGTTGCAGCGAAATATTCATCTATTGATAAACAAGCAAAAGCGTTAGGATGTACACTAAATGCACCTTTTATGACACTTTCATTTATGGCATTGTTAGTTATTCCTCAATTAAAATTAAGCGATAAAGGTTTGTTTGATGGAGCTGCTTTTCAATTTGTGGATTTATTTGAGAATTAAAATTTGATTATGAAAAAAATATTATTGGCTGTTTTTATACTCAGTGCATTTCATGCAGTTGCACAATTGCCAGAAACTGTGGTCTATTTATTTAATGTTCAAAAAACTCCCAAAGGGTATAATTTTTTGCCTCCGAAAATAATTTCCAAAAAAATAGGCTATAACAATCAACCCTATTTTAGTCCAGATGGGAAGTATTTATTTTATGTCAGTTCAATAGACACGTCCAACACGGAAATTTTTAGAATAGATTTAGGAAATAAAAAATTAAAATCAAAAAGAATTACGAAAACCAATGAACCAGAATATTCTCCTAAATACACACCAGACATGAGTTTGATATCCTGTGTGAAAGTTGAAAAAGACAAAACAACTCAACATTTTTACACCTATAACCTGAAAGGCAAAAGGCCTTTAAATATTTTACCGGATATGAAATCTATTGGCTATTACGAATGGATTTCACAAAACGAATTTCTGTCCTTTGAATTGCCTGAACCTTTTTATTTAGTCAAACATGTAATTTCAAATAATTCAAAAGATACCTTGGCAACTCATGTAGGACGAACCTTTTATTTTTTAAGAAACAAATCTAAAATAATATACCTCGACAAAACAGATTCGTTGCATTGGCAAATAAGATCAGTTGCTGCCGATAATTTAAAAAAATTAAAACCCAAAAAAGCAGTTGAAAATCCTATTATTACAGAAACGTTAGAAGGCGAAGAAGACTACTGTTTTTTAATGGATGGGAGTATTTTAATGGGGCACAATGGGGTTATTTATATCAAAAAAAATCCATTAAAAAATTTAAAGGCTAAATGGGAAGAATTACTTGATTGTAGAAAATATGGCTTCGATAAATTTTACAGAATTGTAACTAATTTTGACAATACTAAAATTGCTTTAGTCGCATTTAAGGGCAAGAAACCTTAATATGTTTTCGATATCGTTTTCTTGATGAAATAGCTTCTCATTTTTTTATTTGCTTGGTATGTAACCCATGCAGAGCCTGCACCTAAAACTGCACCTGCAAAAACATCACTTGGGTAATGTACCCCAATATGCATTCTTGAATAAGCAACCGAACATGCCCATAAATAGGATGGGGCAATGATATACCATTTTCTAAAATTTAAACTTAAGGAAGTGGCTGTGCAAAATGCATTGGAGGTATGACCAGACGGAAATGAATATCTTGTTTTGGTTTCTAATGGGTTCAAAAATGGATAAGTAACTGCTGGTCTATCTCGATTCACTGCTCTTTTTATTATATACGTTGCTCCTGTATTTGCTATGACCGCTAATGAGATATTAATTCCTTTTTGAATGATTGCAGTGTCTTTATTAAGCAATCCCATACCACACACGAACAACGGTGTCGCTATGACTGCTGCATATTCCGAATTTGAAATAAATTGCATGGTCCCATCTAAGTTTTTGTTTCTGTTGAGATTTATTTCTTTTAAGGCGTTGATGTCAAAATTTTGAGCAAATAAATGATTTGATATCAATAAAAGAAATAACAAACTTAATTTTTTCATTACATTTAAAAATAGATTTCGAAGATACAAAGTATATTTACATCGAATGAAAAACTACTTCGTTTATATTATTTTTATAGCCATCAGTTTAGTTGTTTTGGTAAACTGCAACAGCGAACAAAAAGAAAGTCCGTACTTAAACGTGCAAGATAAAAATGCACATTATGTAGGTATGCAAGAATGTAAAACTTGTCATTGGCAAATTTATGAAACCTTTATTCAAACAGGGATGGGTAAAAGTTGGGATGTTGCAAATAAACAAAAATCTGCAGCCGATTTTTCTCCTGCTAAAGCATTGGTATACGACTCTGTCAACGATTTTTATTATAAACCTTTTTGGAATGGCGATAGTTTATATATTTTAGAATATCGATTAAGTGGGAATGATACGGTTCATAAACGCTTAGAAAAAGTGAGTTATATAGTAGGAAGCGGACAGCATACGAATTCGCACATTATTAATATCAATGGATATTTGCATCAGGCACCCATTACATTTTATACCCAAAAAGGAAAATGGGATTTAGCACCTGGTTTTGAAAAAGGATTGAATGCCCGCTTTGATAGAAAAATTGAGATGGAATGCATTACCTGTCACAATGGATATCCTCAATTTGATGAAGGCAGTTTTAATAAATTTTCAACTGTTGCTTTAGGAATAGATTGTGAACGTTGCCACGGCCCAGGCAGTATTCATGTAGACAATAAACGAAAAGGCGATATTGTAGATACCTCAAAAGGTCCAGACTTTTCAATTGTCAATCCTCGAAGAATGACAACAGACCAACAAAATAATTTGTGCCAACGATGTCATTTGCAGGGCATCACAACGTTAAACGACAATAAAACTTTTGTTGACTTTAAGCCTTCCCAAGATTTAAAAAAGACCATGAATACCTTTATGCCAGTTTATGAAGGCAATGAGCAAAACATGATTATGGCAAGCCATGTGGAACGAATGAAGATGAGCAATTGCTATATTAATTCTGGTAAAATGAGTTGTATCAGTTGCCACAATCCGCACGTGAGCGTGAAGTTTACAAAAAATGAAGTTTATATTAATGCTTGTAAATCATGTCATCCATCTAATAATTTATGTAAGCCTGACAATAAGCAACTGACAACCGAAAACTGTATAGCCTGTCACATGCCTAAAAACGGAAGCATTGATATTCCACATGTTGCGGTAACAGATCATTATATCAGAATACCGAACAAAAAAATTACACCTTCAACTAAAAATGAAATTTCTAAATTTTTACAACTAAAATGCTATAACAATGATCACCCTGAAAACAAAATTATAGCCAGGGCATTCTTAGAATTTTATGAACGATATACTCCTAATAAAGTATTCTTAGACAGTTCATTTTACTATTTATCTAAAGCTGGAATTGATGTAGAAAATGATTTTGATATAGATTTAATTCGGGCATATTATTTAAAAGAAAACTATGCAAAAATTATTTCCCTTTCAGCAAAAAAAATGCCAATAAGCATTAAGGACGCTTGGACCAACTATCGCATTGGAGAAGCATTTTATTCCATCGAAAATTATGCTAAAGCGATTGAATATTTTAAACAAGCGTGTATCCTAAAGCCTTTTGCTTTAGATTTTCAAAATAAATTAGCAACAACCTATGTGGCTAATAATAATTTAATGGAGGCAAAAAAAGTTTGTCAGTTTATTATCAACGAGCATCCTCGATACGGCTTAGCAAATTTTAATTTGGGATATATAGCAATGCAAGAAAATAATTTGCCACTAGCCAAATTCTATTACGAAAAATCATTACAAATTAATCCAGATCACGTTCAAACACTCATTAATTTAGCAGTTGTCTATTACCAAACCAATCAAAAAAATTATATAAAGCCATTGTTATTTAGCGCTTTAAAAATTGAACCTACGAATGAAAAAATTAAAGCGATGATTGCCGATTTAAAATAAAAAAATACACAAAAGCGTAAATAATAAAAATGTTATGCTGCTCAACGGATGCTAATAGCTTATCAATATATTGGCTATAATAAAATTTAATATTGCTCAAAATAAAAATAAATTAATTTTGCTTAAAATAATTATTTATGCGCAACTTATTATTTATCTTCAGTTTGGTTAGCCTATTATCTTGTACAAAAAATACGAATATTACTCAAAATCCAGAACAGATTGAAGTAGATTCACGAACGTCTAAAATTCAACTCATTCATGCATCTCCCGGTACAGCTGGCATCAAACTTTGGCAAAATAATGCCACAGAGCTATTGGTGGGACAGTATTACAAAAGCTTCACTCAATATTTTCCGATTCAGGCAGGAAACACACAATTTAACTTAAAACGTTCCTCTACGAATATGTTATTAAATTCATTTCCTGCTGTTATCAAAGAAGGCTCATTGTACTCGTTATTTGTTTGTGATTCACCATCTCGATTAACACCTGTGTTAATCTATGATAATCCATTGCCAACAAAATCAGATCAAGCACAAATTCGTTTTGTAAATATTCTTTCATCTGGAGAATCACTGGATTGTGTCATTAAACAAAATACTTTTTTTAAAGGGATAGATTATAAAAATGCGAGTGAATATATGTACACGAGTCCGGGTCTTTTAACAGCTTCTGTGAAACTCTCTGCCAGTGGAAAAACATTATTGTCTGACATACTATTTTCCTTAGATGCCGGAAAAAACTACACCATTTTTGTAAATGGATTTTCTTATTTAACCGGCGCCTCTGGAGCAGATGCGCTTATCATGACAAATTTATAGGTCTATTTTTTATACCGCATGCCAATGTAAAAATTTCGACCCATGGTTGGTCCCCAAATGAGTGAGCCATCAAAGTATTGGCCAAAAGGATTATTTCCCTCAATAATGGATATATGTTGCATATAGTTCAATAAATTTTCACCACCTGCATACACTTCCAATCCTCTTTTAAGCACTTTATTAATATGTGCATTCATGGTTATATAAGCTGGCGATGAAGCGGCAAATTGTAAAGCTATTGGATTGTTTTTTGTGCTAGGAATTCGCTTTGGACCAATGTATTGCAAGGTATAATCGAACGACCATTTTCGTTTTGTGGTATACGATAAATTTATAAAGGCACGATGTTTTGCATTCAATGGTTTTTGCATTAATTTATTTTCGTAAGTGGCTTGCACATCATGTAAACGATAAGCAATGCGTACATCAAACTTTCTGATAAGTTCATAATCCAATTGAATTTGAAAGCTATTCGCAAACGATTTTTGTGTTGAATTGTAGAATTTAATAAAATTAGTTTCTTCCCAATCAACCACTACTTGATTCATAAAACGCGTGTAATAATAATCGGTGCTAATGCTTCCTGGTCGGTAATTGAGTTTAAACTTATAGGTAGCGTTGACTCCACCATTCCAAGCCTTTTCATTTTGCAAACCATACACAGCATTGCTTTGTGAGGGCATGAGCAACACCGTTCTGTTGGTTGAAAACAAACCCAAATTTTCGGAGAAAACAGTAGCCGTTCGATACGCTTTCCCAATGGATGCTCTAAATGACAATTGGTCGATAGGTGCATACCGAATATGAAATCGAGGTGTAAAGTAAACGCCATATAAATTATGATAATCTGTACGAACCCCTAAAACAGCATTTACTTTTTTTGAAAAGGTGTGTGCATATTCTGTAAAAATACCTGTTGTCATTTCTTGATTTTTATAGCTCGTTTGCAATACATTTTCTTTTCTATCGATGAAATTAAATGTGCCTCCAATTTTAAAAACTCGATTGGTGTTTTTTACAATGGTTTGAAAAATGTAATTGGCATAAGCCGAATTTTCATTGGCATCATATTGTTTTCTCCCAAATTGCATATTTTGCGTGTGGTTCGAAAATGCTAATTGCAAGCCCATACTTTTCCATGGTTTGTGTTCATATACCTTCCCAATTTTTGACCATGCATCCAAGCGATTGGTATTTAATTTCATGCCCCAATAATTGCTTGTTTGTGGATTTTCTTTTTCAGTAAAATGAGTTGATCCCCCCCAATTATTGAAGTAATTGTATTTGACACCCAATTGCAACTCACGGCCTTTTTTTCCAAATAGCATCCAACGATTGGAACCAATGAAGGAATTTCCCATGGGCTGGTCAATGAAGTGATCATGGTTTTGATCTACTTTGAGCCATTGCGTTTTTGCATGCAAAAAGAAATTGGTATATACTTTTTCTGCTGGCTCAAATCGGAAATACGCATTGGCTTCTGTGCGCCCTTGATTGCTTTGGTATACATTGTAAAATTGTTTATCGCCTTCCATTGGCTTGCGCAATTCAATGTTTATTTGACCTGCCAAACCTTCAAAACCATTTACTACACTGCCTGTGCCTTTACTCAATTGCATGCCTTCGATCCATTGCCCAGGTGTAAAAGTCAATCCTGTAATTGCTGCTAAACCCCTTACTTCGGGAATATTTTCACGGGTAATTAAGGTATTGGGTCCCGACAATCCTAACAGTTGTACTTGCTTGTAGCCAGTGACGGCATCGGTAAAAGCAACATCTACACTTGGTGTGGTTTCAAAGCTTTCACTCAAATTGCAACACGCTGCCTTTAATAATTCTTTACTGCCAATGAGCTCTATTTTTTGAGAAGTGAGCATGGTAATTTCAGTAGGGGATCTTCGTTTAGAAATAATTACCCCTTTGCTTTTTACCAGGTAAGGAAAAACAATTTTCAAATCCTTTTTGTAGTCAGTGAGTTGAATGGTGTCGTTTCCAATGCGTTCATTTACGACTACAATTTGTTTCGCCGTTTCAGGAATACTGAATTCAAATTTTCCTTCTTTATCCGTAAACGTAAACACTTTTTTAGAAAAAATAATTTTGATTCCAACCATTGGAATTTCTGTTTGATTCATTTTTTTCTCAAATACACTTCCATGAATATGTACTTCGTTTTGTTGCGCAAAAATTGAAGTAAAAGGAAATAATAAGAAACCAAAAAAGAAACAAAAACGTACTAATGACAACTTAGTTGTGTGAGCAAGCATTGGTTCTGTAGGCGCAACAACTTGGTAATTTTTTATATTTTTTTTCGTTGCCTGTGTGCAATCTTGTATCGTGTCCGATGTTTGCAACTGCTAAAGAAATTTTTTCTAAAGATGTTTTTTCAGCATTGTAAATTACGGTGAGTAAATCTTTTTCTTTGTTCCACGATGCCGATTTTACCCCTTTAATAAATGCAGCGTCTTCAATTCGCTCTTTGCATTCTCCACAATTTCCCTGTACCGAAATTGTGTCTGTAATCATGTTTGATTGTGCTTTTAATTGGGATGTTGCCAACGCGAAAAGCAACATGAATATTGATTTTATGAATGTATGTTTCATTGTAAATATTTTTAATAATAAATATAGTCAAATTTTCTTTCCTTTGGAAAGGGATATGAAGGATAGTCCCTTAACTGTAAAATATAAATGAATGTACTTTTTTGTAAATGGGAATGAGGAATAAATCATCAGGAGGTCGAGAAATAGATGATTTGAAAATAATATTTTTTGGTTGTTGAAATTGAATGGTTGATGCAATCTCCATTGGTTTTAAAGCAATTATTGCAAAGCCAGCAAAATCAAATGCAAATTTTGAAGCTATTTGTTCGTCAGAGATTTTGACTGTTTTTACTTCATCTTTACAGCAGTCGTCTTTACTTGTTTTTTTAATTTCTTTTTCATTAGCACAACAACAACTTGCTTTTTTAAATAAATTCAGCGAAGCCAAATTGCCACTGCAATAATGCAATGAAACAACCAATCCCAAAGAGAAGAAAAGATAGATGCTTAAAAACGATATGGATAAAAAACGTTTCAATGAAGTACAAAAATAAGCAATCTATTTTAAAGTGAAGCCAATAAAAAACCTCTTTATTAAAAAAATAATAAAGAGGTTCTCTATAAATTTAATCAGAACCCTTCTTTGGAGGGTATAGAGGTATTTAAATATCCAATGTACTTAAAACATCATTCATGTTTCTTACCGCATCTGCTGAT
The DNA here is from genome assembly GCA_044353665.1 of Chitinophagaceae bacterium. Lineage (GTDB taxonomy): Bacteria > Bacteroidota > Bacteroidia > Chitinophagales > Chitinophagaceae > OLB11. The sequence goes on from JBILBN010000050.1 coordinate 16,256, forward strand.
TTATTGAAAGCAGCTTGCTCTTCTTCGTTTAATTTGTAATCAACGATTGATTCCCAACCATTGCGACCAACAATTACTGGAACGCCCATGCAAATGTCGCTTTGACCATATTCACCTTCTAACAAAACGCTGCAAGGAATAATGCGACGCTCATTGCGTAAAATGCTTTCAACTAAAAATGCGCCAGCAGCTCCTGGTGCATACCATGCACTCGTGCCCAATAAACCAGTCAATGTAGCGCCACCAACCATGGTATCTGCAGCCACTTTAGCCAAGGTTTCTTCAGATGCAAAGTTTGAAACTGGCATGCCCATATAAGTCGCTAAACGCGTTAGAGGAATCATGGTTGTATCGCCATGACCTCCAATTACCGAGGCATTTAAATCATTCGGAGAGCAGTTTAAGGCATTTGCCAAATTAAAACGGTAACGAGCACTGTCTAAAGCGCCGCCCATTCCTATAATTCTATGTTTAGGCAATCCAGTAGCTTTCAATGCCAAATAAGTCATTGTGTCCATCGGATTAGAAATAACAATAATAATTGCATTTGGGCTATGTTCCAAAATGCTTTTAGCAACTGTTTTTACGATTCCAGCATTGATGCCAATTAACTCTTCACGCGTCATACCTGGTTTACGAGGAATGCCTGAAGTAATTACGCATACATCGGTTCCAGCAGTTTTGCTGTAGTCGTTTGTGCTACCGATTATTTTTGTATCAAAGCCTTCCAATTGAGCGGTTTGCATTAAATCCATTGCTTTGCCTTCAGCAAAACCTTCTTTAATATCTACGATTACTAATTCGTCGCACAATTGTTTACGAGCGATATTGTCTGCACATGTTGCGCCCACTGCACCTGCACCTACTACTGTTACTTTCATAATTTTGTTTATAAATTTAAGTGTTTAATAAAATGTGCTGCAAAGATAGGAAGTAGAATTTAGATTTAAGGTGCAAGTAGATGATTTTATGCAGCTTATTTGAGGTTGGGTAAAAAAAGGGTTTCAGTGCATACATTCTCAAAAAAAGAGACAAAGTTGAAAACAAGTTAGTTTCTGCAAGAATACAAAGTAAATAATTGGATATTAATCGATTAGCATGTATTTTTGATAGAACTTAAATATGTGAAACTTAAATATATGCTGAAAACTTTTTTTGAAAAGAGCCATTGCCAAAAGATTATATACAGTCAATTAATTCATCAATTCAATTTCCCATTACAATAATTTAAACAACAAGCCCAATATGAAAAAAGTTTATATACTCCTAATTTTTTGTTTAGTACAAATCATCTCACAAGCCCAAACGATACCTGCTTATGTGCCCACCAATGGACTGGTTGCTTTTTGGCCCTTTAATGGGAATGCCAATGATGCAAGTGGGAATGGAAATAATGGTGCCGTTAACGGCGCTACCTTGACAACCGATAGAAATGGGAATGCGAATAGTGCATATAATTTTGATGGAGCAAACTGTTCTACACGTATTGACGTTAATCTCAATACATCAACAATTCAAAATTCTCATGAATATTCAATTTCATTTTGGGTGTTAAAGGCTGGAGCTGGTTGTATGATGCATCCAAGGATATTAGAATTTTATTCTAATTACAATGGAGCACTTCAGTTCAACTGGGATGTAGCAAACACTGATTACCTTTCTGTTGAGACAATAAACACAGCTGGATTATTTCAGAATATTACTTGTTACAGTCAAAATTGGTTAAATACATGGAATCAAATTGTTTTTACAGTAAAATCAGGTCAGGCATGCCTATTTTTAAATGGTTCTCTAATAAATTCATTTTCATTTATTGGACAACCTAACTTAACTTCAGCTGGCAGTTTTGGACGAATGAACCACCCTGCCTATAATACGATGAATGGAAAACTAGACGACATCGGTATTTGGAATCGTGCCCTCACCCAACAAGAAATCACGGCATTGTATTTAAGCGGTCAGCCTTGTCCAAGCATTGCAACTATACAAGGTCCAAATAATGTTAACATTGGTAATACAATTACGTTGACAGACTCTACAGTTAATGGAACTTGGAGTTCCTCGAACACTACTGTTGCTTCTATTAATTCAAGCGGTGTTGTAACAGGTCATACAGTTGGCACAACAATTATTTCTTATATTGCAACAACACCATGCGGACTAGATACGGCAACTTATGCAATAACAGTGAATGCAAATCCTTGTTTACCTAATTACATTCCAACTAATGGTTTGGTAGGTTATTGGCCATTCTGCGGTAATGCCAACGATGAAAGTGGAAATGG
>JBILBN010000111.1:0-5721 GCA_044353665.1 Chitinophagaceae bacterium
AAGTTCAATACCATTACCTGCAACAATTATATCTTTTGAGGGTTTTCAAAAAGGCGGCATTGATACTATTCATTGGGCTACTACTTTAGAAGTGAACACGGATGAATACATTTTAGAATATAGCAAAAATGCACAAGATTTTATTCCATTGGCAAAAGTGAAAAGTAAGGCTAATAATAATAACTACGGCGATCTTTTAATGTATGCTGTTTCAAATCAACATCCTTCTTTAGGACATAATTATTATCGATTACAACAAAAAGATATTGACGAAAAAATCCAACTTGCTTCTGAAACAATTGATTTATTTAGAGATGGAAAAGACAATGTGTTTACCTTGTTTCCTAATCCTAGCAATGGAGTAGTCTATTTTAATGCTTACTTTTCTGCCAGCACTAACGTAAATTTATGCGTGCGCGATATGCAAGGGCGCCTTGTTTTAGAAAAAATAATTAATGCAAATACAGGAAATTATCAAGCTGAAATTAATATACAAAATCTACCAATTGGTATATATTTAGTATCCATAAAAAACACTGCTATTGAATGGAATCAAATCATTAGTAAACAATAATTATTGACTTAATAAAAAAGCCAACTCTTTCGAATCGGCTTTTGTTTATACATTAAAGTAAAAAATCATCTATATTTTCTGGTGTTATAACTTGCTTTTCAATCGGTTTATATGCTTTCAAAAATGTGATAGGAAATTTTGCTTGTTGTTTTGCACTCCATTTAAATTCATAAATAGAATAGTTTCCGTTGCTTTCTTCTACATAATCAATTTCTTGTTGTGCATAAGTTCTCCAATAATATGCCCTGCCATTCCAGCTGCTATAATGCCTTGCTTTCATTTTTTCTGCTATTAAAAAATTTTCCCATAAAGCACCAACATCATTTCGAAGGTCTATGGTTGTAAAATTTCTTATGATGGCATTTCGGATTCCATTATCATAAAAATAGATTTTTCGGTTCGTGCTTATTTCTGTTCTAATATTTTTATTAAAAGGTTGCAATCGAAAAACTATAAATGCTTTTTCTAACAAAGAAATGTATTGTTCTATTGTTGCTCTATCTATTCGTAAGGTATTTGCTAGTTCATTGTAATTTACTTCTGAACCAATTTGTAATGCCAAAGCAATCAATAATTTATCGAGCACTTCTGGTTTACGAATTTTTTGATATTGCAAAAGGTCTTTATATAAATAACTGTTGGCTAATTCTTTTAACCTTTTTTCTGCCTCTAAAGGATTCATCACAATTTCAGGATAAAGCCCAAATATCAAATGATGAGGTAGGTTTTTATGCGTTTCTATATAACCAAAATGGTTTATCATTTCTTGCCACGAAATAGGGAAAAGAAGGTGTTCCCATTTTCTACCTGTTAAAGGCTCGTTCACTGAATTTGAAAGCTCTAAAGCTGAAGATCCTGAAATTACAACTTGTATGGATGGCATTCTATCATGAATTATTTTTAGAGTGATGCAAATGTCATTAATCCGTTGTGCTTCATCAATAAAAATTGTTTTATGTTGACCTATGATTTGTTTTAGCTTGGTTTCACCTGCATTTAGCAGCAGTTGTTTGTCCTCAATATCATCACCATTAATAAACAGATAATCACCTTTAGAATCACATATTTCTTTAATGAGTGTTGTTTTTCCTACTTGTCTTGGACCTAATACCAGAATGATTTTACCCCCATTCCATTCTTTATTTAATGTATTTTGTAGAATACGTTCTATTTTTTTCATATAAAAAATAGATTATAATCTTCAAATTTAATATAAAAAATAGAATATATACAATTTAATTCAAAAAAAGCCGACTCTTTCGAATCGGCTTTTACAAACTTTTCTTAATTCTTTTGGAGGCTACAAAATACATTAATTGAAGATATGTTGAAGTAAGTTTAAATAAAATATGATGTTTTTGAAAAACAAAGTATTGTAGGTTTTTACTGTTTCTGTACTGTACTTTTTTGCATGGGAAAGTAGTTAGTTTAGAAATTTTTTCTACTTCAAAATAGATAGTATTTAGTTTGTCGAAACTTTGCTTTTTTTCTTGTACAGAGTCTTTGTAAATTAAATATTTCTCTACTTGCTTTTTAAAAGACTTACTTGCTGTTATTTGCCTTTGCACTATTAGTAGATGATTTTACAACATTATTCCAAATTTCATTAAAATCTTTATTGCCATTGAACAATACAACTTTTTCTTTTTTTGAAGTAAGTGCTTTTGTTTTCTTTTTTATAGGTTCTTTTATCGATTGTACCTTTACCATAATTGTGTTTTTTTCTAATCATAAAAGTACAACATTATTTATTTAATCAAACAAAAAAAACCGACTCTTTCGAATCGGCTTTTTTGTATTTCCAAACATCGGACATCTTCATCCGACATCGTTTTTAATAATCCATTTCTTCCCCACAGAGTCTCTGCCTCTGGACTTTGTGGTAGGTGAAATAAATAAACGAAAACTCAGAGTAGTGAGGCACAAACTCTGCGAAGAGAAAAGTAGTCATTTCTTTTATTTATTGGGGAAATAAAAATTGTTTCTTAACAAATTTATACTACTTATGTTTTTTTTATTTTTTTCATTTTATAATGCTCGTAATTTTGGTTAAAATTAAAAACATGATCAATATAATAGAGGCTAAAGTGAGCAGTCATTACAAAAACGAAATAGAAATATGAACAGCAATGAATTGATTTTCAAACAAGGTAGTTTTTATAATGTTGTGTTTGGACAAAGAACGGATAATCCAGTGCCAACAAGTCAGACAAAAAATAAAGTATTGAAAAAGGAGTTTGTTAGTTCTTTAACTGACATGCTAAATAAAAATCAATACAATGATTGGCCATATACAGAAAAACTTATTGTATCTGTTGAAATTAAAGGGGCAAAGAATTATTTAGAACGAATTGATATTGACAATGTACTTAAAATACTTTTTGATGTTTTAAAGGGTAAAGTTTTTATAGATGATAAACAGATATTTTCAGTTATGGCATCAAAATTTATAACTTCAGATGATAAAATGAGCAAACAAAATGGTTTTTTTGTTGGGATTAGAAAACTCGAACAGAACCAAAACAATTTATGTATTCCACCACTTTTTTATGAAATCCCTAATATCGAATATGGTGTAGAATTGCATGATTGGAGATGTGTTGAAATATGAGATTAAAAAGCATGCTAACATCGGGAAGGCAGAGAGCCTTAGTATAACTGGTGAAATATTCTTTGAAAATTAAGTTTTTAATATTATCACCAAATATTAAAATAAAAATGAAAAAAATAAAGTATACTTGCTAGAGAAAAACACTAACAAAAACAATTTTATGCAATTCAAAAAGTACATTTTAGCTATTATCTTAATTTTTAATTTTTACAATATAAATGCACAATTCACAAAAATTCATGAATTTGATGGGAATACTGGTGGTTCCAATCCTTGTCAAAATATAATAAGTGATGGTACATATATTTATGGAATGACAGGATTTGGAGGCACACATAACAAAGGATGTATTTATAAAATAAAATTGGATGGCACTGATTTTATGAATATTTTGAATTTTGATGAATCTACTAATGGGGCAAATCCAATTGGGACTTTATTTTATGATGGAACATATCTTTATGGAATGACTGTTGGAGGTGGTAGTAGCAGTTTAGGATTGATTTTTAAAATATTGCCAGATGGTACAAATTTTTCAATAATATTGGAATTTAATGGAATAAACAAAGGTTCAATACCATTTGGAAACTTAATTTACGATGGAACTTTTTTATTTGGGATGACTCATACGGGTGGTTTATATGATAAAGGTATAATTTTTAAAATTAAGCCTGATGGTAGTAATTTCAATAAACTGTTAGACTTTCAAGGAACAACTAATGGAAGCTTTCCTAAAGGTTCATTAGTAACTGATGGTAATTTTCTTTATGGAATGACTGTTGGAGGTGGTACAAGTAATTATGGAACTGTATTTAAAATTTTGAAAGATGGTAGTGGTTTTACAAAAATTGTGGATTTTACTGGTTTAAATGGTAAAAGTCCAAATGAAGATTTATTAATTAATGGAAATTATTTATATGGTATGACAAAAAATGGAGGACTTTATGATAAAGGAATTATGTTTAAAATTAAAATTGATAGTAATACATTTACAAAAATAATTGATTTCCAAAATGGATTATATGGAAGTCTTCCAGAAGGTTCTCTAGTTACTGACGGCACATATTTTTATGGCTTGACAACTGCTGGAGGAGTATTAAATAATAACGGTATACTTTTTAAAATAATGCCAGATGGTAGTAACAATAGTGAATTAGTAGAATTTAATGGTGTAAATGGTTTCAGTCCATATGGTTCTGTTTTATATGTAGGAAATTCATTATATGGAGTTACTTATGAAGGTGGAGTTTTAAGCAAAGGAATAATCTTTAAATACACATTAGCTCCTTCTAATTTATTAGATTTAGATATTGACAACAAAATTTTTGTTTTCCCAAATCCTGCTAATAACATTATTCAAATTAGAAATATTAATTCAAACAAATTAAAAAAAATATATAACTCAGTAGGGCAATTAATGATTTCAACTTTTAATAACGATATAGATATTTCACAATATGGTGCAGGTATTTATTATTTGCAAATAGACCATAAGTATACAAAAATTGTAATTGAATAATTTATTATTTAGTTTTCATTTAGATAATTTAATAATACTCATAAAAATAAATTTTGAATTTAAATAAAATAAAATCTGAATTAGAATATTTACTTAAACATGCTAATCTATTTAACGAGACTTGCCAATTTGAAAGTGAATTAGGGATTAAACTTATTCAACTATTAAAAAAAAGTAAACTTACAATAGACTGTTTAAAAGATAACTTTCCAGCAATATTTAGTCATATTGATATTGATGATGAGCCAATATTAGCTACCCATGTTAGAAAAGGAAAATATTATTCTGATACAAAAATCAAGAAATTAACAATTGACCTAAATTTATGTTTAGATATAATTAAAAAAATGATATCTGAAAATAAAAATCCTGAAATAAATTCACTAGATATACTTGAATCAATTTCAAAAAATTTTTCAAGAGCACAATTTTCACTTCAAAAAAGATATAATAATAGAAGAAAAATTGAAATTGTTGATGAATATGATGTTCAAGATATTTTTTATTCTTACATGAAATTATTTTTTGATGATGTAAGAAAAGAAATATTTGTACCTGAATTTGCAGGTAGTAATTCAAGACTAGATTTCCTTCTCCCTAATGAAAAAATAGGCATTGAAATTAAAAAAGCAAGACCCAGCTTAACTGCAAAACAACTTGGAGAAGAACTTATTATAGACAGAGCAAGATATAATAAACATTTAGATATTAATTTGTTATTTTGTTTTGTAAATGATGAAAATCATATAATTATTAATCCTATTTCAATTGAAAATGATTTAGCACGAGATAATACAAAAGATTTTAGTACTATAGTTAGAATTTATCCTAAAATATAACTCTTACACTACCCTTTGAAGGCTGTGCCTTCAAAGGTTTTATGTTCTTGAAAGCTTATGGCTTTTAATACTTGGTAAGGAAAAGCCGAACAAAGAACTGAACCTCAAAACGGAGCGTCGCAAAATCGATGCACCATGTTACAGACCTCGACCCCAAAATACAAAAAAACCGACTCTT
>JBILBN010000051.1:0-18373 GCA_044353665.1 Chitinophagaceae bacterium
ATCTATCCTTTGTTGAATTCTATCTTCAACATCAATATTTTTTAATTCTTTTAAGGCATTTTCAATATATTTTTTTACCGAATCTGCTGTTTTTTCTGGGTATGAATGCGCTCCGCCAAGTGGTTCTTTTATTACATCATCCACTAAACCAAAGCCACTCATGTGTTTTGACGTTAATTTTAATTGTTCAGCAGCTTGCTCTTTGTAATCCCAAGTTCTCCATAAAATACTGGAACAACTTTCAGGAGATATTACGCTATACCAAGTGTTTTCTAACATGACTACTTTGTCTCCAATGCCAATTCCTAAAGCGCCACCACTTGCTCCTTCACCTATAATTATGCATATTACAGGCACTTTTAAATTAATCATTTCAAATAAATTACGAGCTATAGCTTCACCTTGTCCACGCTCTTCTGCCTCTAATCCAGGATAAGCACCAGGAGTATCAATAAAAGTAATAATAGGTTTATTAAATTTCTCAGCTAATTTCATTAAACGCAATGCTTTACGATAACCTTCAGGATTAGCCATTCCGAAATTTCTCAGCTGACGCATTTTAGTGTTTGATCCTTTCTGATGGCCAATTACCATGACTGTTTCATTCTCATTTAAAGTAGCAAAACCACCTACAATCGCTTTGTCATCTTTTACATTTCGATCACCATGCAATTCTTGATAATTAGAAAATAATCTACTGATATAATAATTTGTGTAAGGCCTTTCTGGATGACGGCTCAATTGGACTTTTTGCCAATCATTTAAATTAGAATAAATGTCTTTTCTGGTTTCTTCTATTTTTTTAGTCAACTCTTTAATTGAAGTAGACATATCAACTTTTGTCTTTTCACTAACTTCTTTTAATTTCTCTATTTCTTCATAAAGAGCTTCTATTGGTTTCTCAAAATCTAAATATTGCATACATATATTTATGTAAAAATAGAGATTCAATCCTACAAAAAAAAGTACATTTTATAAATATTTTAAAATAAATTTTGCGGTAAATGAAAAAAGTATATATTTGCACTCCATTCAAAACAAGGATCGGTAGTTCAGCTGGTTAGAATGCCGCCCTGTCACGGCGGAGGTCGCGGGTTCGAGTCCCGTCCGATCCGCAAAAAGCCTCAAATTATTGAGGCTTTTTTATTTTTTGAATATACACATTAAAAATCTCTCTTAATCTTAAGAATGAACTAATTTTTTATTTTAATTGCATGCTTTTATTGGATATGATTTTTTTTAGAATATAATATTCCTATCTATAAAAGTTTTTTTGAGAAAGATAGCGCTGATCCGAAAAAATATTATGTAAGAAAGCCCTAAAAATAAACACCCCATCATTGCTGAAGGGGTGTTTAAGAAAAAATCACATAAATAACCTACTGTTGCAAATATCACTGTAAGCTTAAAATTTAAAGATATTGAATGAGTATTTAGTATTTTTAAATGAGTATTTGGCAAAAATAAATTCGATATTCTTTTTACAGAGTGTTTATGAGGTTTTTGTGAAAATTACATTAATTACCTACTCAAGTAAATATGCAAAAGAATCATAATAGATTTATGATTACTAGTTTATAATTGAAAAGAATATTCCGAAAAAATAGGTTATTATTTTTGATAATGTGGGGATGAAAAAATAATTATCAATTGCGCCTCTAGACAAAATTGTTCGTTGTTGTGATAAGTTAATAATTTATGAGGCAAAATTTATATTTCTTAATTAAATTAAAAATCCCATCATTGCTGATGGGATTTAATGAAAAAATCACATAAATAACCTACTGTGCACAAATATAAAGAGAAGGAGAAAGGTTTGTAATATCAAATGAGTAATATGCTATTTTTAATGAGTATTTGGTAGTAATCTATACATGATTAGTCATTTGCTAATTGTTTCCGTGCTTTATTTTATCGATTAACTGAGATAAGGCGGCTTCAAAATTCATTTTTTCTTTTGAAGGTTGCTGTGCCGTAAATTGCCATTTATGATTCGCGAAAAATATTTTATAATAAAATAAAAAGGTTTCTTTTGAAGCTGTTTTATCCAAATCCCCCCTACCAAATTTAGGAATGAACACATTCAATGTGTCGCCATTTTTTTCTGTAAAATAAAATCCTTGGCTAAACCACTCTAACATCCTAGCGTCTTTACTTTGAGCATTTGATAATAATTGTTTATGAATAGGATAGGAGTGCCATTTTATAGAATCATTTTTTTGCAATAATGAGTATTCTCCCACAATTAAATTGCTGTCTGAATTGCCAATGTAATACCATAAAATATTATTTAATATGGTTGGATTGCTCATTGATTGCTGCACAGAAATATGATTCGCTTTTATTGATTTTTCAAAATGATTATTAGCAACTGCTTTATTTAAAAAAGTCATCCCAAAATAGAGCACTGCATAGGTTAATGCACTGGTCATCATGCGACTTCGAGGGATAGAATTATTTTTGTAAAATAAACCCACTACAACCAATATTAAAATAGGTATTGTCAAAAATAAATCGGCTATGGATATATTATTGAGCGCCACTAATTGTTTTGAAAAAGGTAGAAAAATTCGAGTACCATAATTTGTAAAAATATCCACTAAAGAATGTCCCCAAAGGCACACAATCCAAAGGATAAACCATTCTTTGTAACTAATTTTCTTTTTAAATAAAATGTAAAATAAATAGGCCATCGGAAATGCCGTCAAAAATTCTATAAAGAATGAATGCGTATAACTGCGATGATATAATACATATTTACGTGGATCATTTAAGCCAGAATATAACAAATCAAAATCGGGGAATGTTTTTGCCAATGCACCAATCCAAAATGCTTTTCTTCCTATTTGTTTGCCTAATAATTTATCTCCTATTGCACCACCTAAAACAATGTGTGTTAATGAATCCACGTTTATTTTTATTTGGTGCAAAACTAAACAATCTCAATCTCTATAATAGAATGATTCTGTTAATTTATTCAATAGGTACTTTTATCACATCTAATCGTGTCCAAACCCCATTCATTTTCATTTGAAAATAATAAGTGCCTTTTGCCAACTGACTTCGATAACCCCAACTATATTTCGCGGTTCCTTTTCTACTTTCAGTGTCATCGGCGATAATGGTTTGAAGTATTTTATTGGTTGTATCCGTTAAATAAAAACCAATAGTCGTTGTTCTTTCAATATGTTCACTGTGTGAGCCTCTCAATTCAATTGGATATCGAAGAATTCTTTTTTTACTTGGATAATAGGTTCTCTTTGGAACGGCAATTCTTTTTTCTAATGCAATAAATTTGACTAATTCATTCTCAATTGTTGAGTCCATATTGGTATCAAAAATATTATCAATAGAATTATTGTCTGTAAAGCACCAAATGGCTTGTTGTGCAGTGTTGTCAAATGTTTTTAATCGTTGTAAAATACTCGTTAGTTTCTCTATAGCTCCAACATGCTTGTATGCCAATTTAAAAGTATCTGTTTCGCTAGGCGATGCATCATTTTTCTCTCCACAAAGCGCATTTATGGCTATCGTTTTCGATTCGTTGGCATTTAATTTTACGATGTAATTTTCGGTAGAAATTAAATCTTGTTTATGGTCATATTCATTGGTAAAATGATATGCATTTTCAATTTTTATTTCTTGAGAAACATTGCTTGAGTTGGTTATCGTAACTTTTAAACATTTGCCCGTATGGCTCGATTTTGTAGGGTTATTTGCTGTGTTATTTCCTGTGATTAACACTTTCAATTTGTTGGATTTTAAGCCTTCACTCAAGGTAGTTGGTGTGGCAAAACAATTAAAATTTGCAATTAAAATAACGGCTAAAAAGAAAAATCTCATAAACTATGTTTTATATAAGAACGTAATTTATGAGATTTAAGTATATTTTTGAAATTAAAATGTAAATTATATACATTCAATATCAAAATCGCTTAAAAGAGTCCGTTCACTTCAGCATCCACCATATTAATGATTTTAGCTAAGTCTTCTTTATTTTCTGCAAAGTTCATTTTGTCAATATCGATTACTAATAAACGACCATCGCTGTAATTCTCTAACCAAGAGTTATAATATTCATTCAATCTTTTTAAATAATCTAAACGAATATTTTCTTCATATTCACGACCACGTTTTTGTATTTGACCAACTAAAGTAGGAACGCTAGCTTTCAAGTATATCAATAAATCTGGAGGATTTACCATGCCTTTCAATGTTTCGAAAAAGTTTTTATAATTTTCAAAATCACGTTTAGTCATCAATCCCATTTCGTGCAAATTGGGCGCAAAAATATAGGCATCTTCATAAATCGTTCTGTCCTGAATAACAGTTTGGTCGCCTTTCGAAATATCAACAATTTGTTTCAAACGACTGTTTAAAAAATAAATCTGCAAATTAAAACTCCAACGATGCATATCATTGTAGAAATCATTTAAATATGGATTGTTTTCAACATCCTCAAAATGTGGAGACCAGTTAAAATGCTTCGCCAAAATTTTTGTCAATGTAGTTTTGCCAGCACCAATATTTCCTGCTATTGCAATGTGTTTTATTTGTTTCTTTTTTGCCATTTGTATTTAAAAATTGTGCGTTCTCAGTTGTCAGTTGTTGGCAATGAATTTATAAAACTTACTGCTTTTAGCTAATCACTTGTAACTATGAATTGGCTAAAATAAATTGAAAACCTGGTATTCTGTACAGTTTAACAATAATAATTTATACCCATTTTTTTTCGAGCCTCATCCAAAACCTTGTTTGCGCTTTCTCTCGCTTTTTCCTTACCCATTTTCATGATGGATTTTAGGCTTAAAATGTCTTGTTGTAACTCAATCGTTTTTGTTCTAATTGGCGAAATAAAATGCACCATGTCCTCTGCCAATTGTTTTTTTAAATCGCCATAACGAACCGTGCAGGCATTGTAATCGGCTGTAAATTTTTCAAGCACATCATTGCTACTCACCAATTTCATTAAGTCAAAAATATTTTCAATATAATCGGGCATAGTCATGTTTGGTTCTGTAGGACCTTGGTCTGTCTTGGCTTTCATTACTTTTTTGCGAATTACTTCATCCGTATCTGAAAGATATAAAGTGGCATTTTCATTTTCACTTTTGCTCATTTTACCGTTGCCATCCAAACTTGGAATTTTGATTAATTCATTGCCAAAATTAAATGGATAAGGTTCGGGGAACATTTCGCCATAACGATGATTAAAACGTTGAGCAAAGTTTCTTGCCATCTCCAAATGTTGCTCTTGATCTTTGCCTACAGGCACATATTTTGCTTTGTGAATTAAAATGTCGGCTGCCATTAAGGTAGGGTAGGTGAGCAAGCCTGCATTTATATTATCGGGCTGACTACGCGCTTTGTCTTTAAACGAAGCCGTTTTTTCTAACTCTCCTTTGTATGCCATCATGTTTAGCATCAAATACAATTCAGGAATTTCTGGCACATCACTTTGAACATATAAGGTCACTTTATTTGGGTCTAAACCACAAGCAATATTTTCTGCCAAAACTTTATAAACATTAGGTTTCAATTGCAAAGGATCAGGATGAGTTGTCAATGAATGATAATCAGCCACAAAAAAGAAACACGGAAATTCATCCTGCATTTTCACATAATTGCGCATAGCACCAAAATAATTACCTAAATGTAAATTTCCTGTCGAACGAATTCCACTAACTACAATATCTTTTTTCATGATGTTGCAAATATAGTTGTGAGTTGTGAGTTGTAGGTTGAAAGTTTGGAGTTTTTTTTGTTTTCAAATCCAGGAAAGTTTAATACTTCGGTTAAATTTGATTGAATTATACACTTTCTAAATTAGAGATTATTTATTTTGTTGACTCAGTCGAAAAAATATTTCATTTCTTTTCGTTTAAATGGCATTAAAAACCGTACTTTTGCATCCTAATTTCTGTGGATTTATATAAATTATACACCGATATTAGTTTACAATTCATCAACTAATGGTCTTAGTTGCACGAAAAGTGTATTAAAATGAATGTAAGCGAAATGTAGTTGTATCATGACTTTCAGAGTTTTGCGACTTGGTTTTTAAATTAAAAATCAATGCCAAAATTCAGTCATGTTTTTGTATTTATACACGTCCATTTTAAAACATAAAAGTAAACAAATGAGTTTCAAAAAAGAGAACAAAACAAGACCATCGTTTAATAAAATAACGATTACCTTGGCATCGCCTGACTCTATTTTAGATAGAAGTTTTGGAGAAATTTTAAAGCCAGAAACAATTAATTACAGAACCTACAAGCCCGAAAGAGATGGTTTGTTTTGTGAAAAAATATTTGGGCCAACCAAAGATTACGAATGTTATTGTGGAAAGTACAAGCGTATTCGTTACAAAGGAATCGTTTGTGACCGCTGTGGAGTAGAGGTTACCGAGAAAAAAGTTCGTCGTGAAAGAATGGGTCATATTAAATTAGTGGTACCTGTAGTTCATATTTGGTATTTCAAATCCTTGCCTAATAAAATTGGATACTTGTTAGGAACAGGGTCTAAGAAATTAGAAATGATTGTTTATTATGAGCGTTTTGTAGTTATCAATGCAGGAGATGCCGATGCGATGATTCGTACGACATTAGCATTAAAAGAAAAAGAAGATACTTATATTACTTTATTAACAGAAGATGAGTATTTAGATATATTAGAAAAATTACCGAAAGAGAATCAATTATTAAGTGATGATGATCCAAACAAATTCATCGCTAAAATGGGTGCTGAGGCGGTACAAATGTTGTTGTCTCGTATTGATTTAGATAAATTGTCTTATGAATTACGCAATGCAGCAGCTTTTGAAACATCACAACAACGTAAAGCAGAAGCGTTAAAACGTTTAAGTGTGGTAGAAGCTTTCCGTGAGGCAAATTCTCATATCGAAAACAAACCTGAGTGGATGGTGATGCAATATGTGCCAGTTATACCACCAGAATTACGTCCGTTGGTTCCATTAGATGGAGGTCGTTTTGCCTCTTCAGATTTGAATGATTTATATCGCCGTGTTATTATTCGTAACAACCGTTTAAAGCGTTTATTAGAAATCAAAGCACCAGAAGTTATCTTGCGTAATGAAAAACGGATGTTGCAAGAAGCCATTGATAGTTTAATGGATAACTCACGTAAATCAAATGCAGTAAAAGCAGAGGGTGGTCGTGCGTTGAAATCATTATCAGATGTATTAAAAGGTAAGCAAGGTCGTTTCCGTCAAAACTTATTAGGAAAACGTGTGGACTATTCTGGTCGTTCTGTTATCGTAGTAGGACCCGAAATGAAATTGCATGAGTGTGGTTTGCCAAAAGATATGGCAGCTGAACTTTTCAAACCATTTATTATTCGTAAATTAATTGAAAGAGGTATCGTAAAAACAGTAAAATCGGCTAAGAAGTTAGTAGAGAAAAAAGAAGCTGTTGTTTGGGATATCTTAGAAAATATTTTAAAAGGGCATCCAATCTTATTAAACCGTGCCCCAACGTTACACCGTTTATCGATTCAAGCATTCCAACCAAAATTGATTGAAGGAAAAGCAATTCAATTGCATCCTTTAGTATGTTCTTCGTTCAATGCGGATTTTGATGGTGACCAAATGGCTGTGCATTTACCGTTGAGCAATGCAGCAATTTTGGAAGCACAATTATTAATGTTGGCTTCACATAATATCTTGAATCCTCAAAATGGTACACCAATCACGCTTCCTTCTCAGGACATGGTTTTAGGATTATATTATATTTCTAAAGGCAAGAAAAACTTACCAAACGATCCTATTAAAGGAGAAGGTTTATGTTTTTACAGTGCAGATGAAGTAGTGATTGCAAACAACGAAGGAAAAGCAGATTTACATGCTTGGATTAAAGTGAAAGCAAATGTTCGCGAAGCAGATGGTACCATTGTAAACAAACTAATTGATACAACAGTTGGTCGTGTATTATTTAACATCAACACCCCAGAAAAAGTAGGATTCATCAATGAATTATTAACTAAAAAATCATTGCGTACTATTATTGGTGACGTAATCAAATACACGGATATTCCTACAACGGTTAAATTTTTGGATGATATTAAAACATTAGGATTTAGAACAGCCTTCAGAGGAGGATTGTCATTTAATCCGGAGGATTTAATTATCCCTGATTTAAAAGCTAAAATGTTGGAAACTGCCAAAGGTGAGGTTGATGAAGTTTGGGATAACTATAACATGGGTTTAATAACGAACAATGAGCGTTATAATCAAATTATTGATATTTGGTCTCGTGCCGATACACGTGTTACAGAAACATTGATTAAAGAGATGGCTGCCGATAAACAAGGATTTAACTCAGTTTATATGATGCTAGATTCTGGAGCTCGTGGTAGTAAACAACAAATTAAACAGTTGTCTGGTATTAGAGGTTTGATGGCTAAACCACGTAAATCGGGTAGTACGGGTTCTGAGATTATTGAAAATCCAATCTTATCTAATTTCAAAGATGGATTGAATGTATTGGAGTATTTCATCTCAACACATGGTGCTCGTAAAGGTTTGGCTGATACCGCCTTGAAAACGGCTGATGCTGGTTACTTAACTCGTCGTTTAGTGGATGTAACACAAGATGTAATTATTCGTGAGGTGGATTGTGGTACTTTAAGAGGTATTGCAACATCTGCTTTAAAAGAAAATGAAGATATTGTAGAATCATTATTTGATCGAATTGTAGGACGTACTTCGTTACACGATGTGGCTGATTATCAAGGAAATTTAATAGCAGAAGCTGGTCAAGAAATTACAATTGACATTGCAGATGCAATTGAAAAAGCAGATATTGATACCGTTGAAATTCGTTCCGTATTAACTTGCGAAAGTAAACGAGGTGTTTGTTCAAAATGCTATGGATTAAATTTAGCAAATGGTAAAATGGCTCAAAAAGGAGATGCTGTAGGTATTATTGCTGCACAATCAATTGGTGAGCCTGGTACACAGTTAACGTTACGTACTTTCCACGTAGGAGGTGCTGCATCGTCATCAGCGATTGACTCACACATGTCTGCTAAATTTGATGGTAAAATAGAATTTGACAGTGTAAGAACTACAAAATATACCAATAAAGCAGGAGAAGAGACAGTTGTTGTAATCACTCGTATGGGTGAAATGAGAATTGTGAATGAGGAAGGTGTGGTCTTAGTTACGAGTGAAATTCCTTACGGTTCAACATTGAATGTGAAAAACGGTCAGAAATTGAAAAAAGGCGACGAGATTTGCAATTGGGATCCGTTCAATGCCGTAATCATTTCTGAAATTGCTGGTAAAGTGCGTTTTGAAAACGTAATTGAAGGCATCACGTTCAGAGAAGAAGTGGATGAGCAATCAGGCTTACGTGAAAAAGTGATCATTGAAACAAAAGATAGAACAAAAATTCCTACAATCATCATAGAAGGAAAAGAAAACAAAATGTATAATATTCCAGTAGGATCGCATTTAATCATCAACGATGGTGATACGATTCAAAGTGGTCATATTTTGGTAAAAATTCCTCGTGTAATGGGTCGTTCTCGAGATATTACCGGAGGTTTACCTCGTGTTACGGAGTTATTTGAAGCACGTAATCCTTCTAACCCTGCTGTTGTAGCAGAAATTGATGGGGTCGTTTCATTTGGTGGTGTTAAACGTGGAAATCGTGAAATTAACATTGAAAGTAAAGACGGAATTGTTAAGAAATATTTAGTTCCATTAAGTAAACACATCATTGTCCAAGAAGGTGATTTTATTAAAGCAGGTACACCATTAAGTGATGGTTCAATAACGCCTTCAGACATATTATCAATTAAAGGACCATTTGCTGTTCAAGAATATTTAGTGAATGAAATTCAAGAAGTTTACAGATTACAAGGGGTGAAAATTAATGACAAACACGTTGAGGTTATTGTGCGTCAAATGATGCGTAAAGTTACCATTGAAGACGCTGGAGATACTAAATTCCTTGAAGGAGATATTGTGGATAAATTAGAATTCCAAGATGAAAATGATTGGATATTTGATAAAGTTGTTGTTATTGATGCTGGTAATTCAGAAAAATTACATGCTGGACAAATTTCGAATTTACGTGAAATAAGAGAAGAAAATTCATTATTGCGTAGAAACGATAAAACATTAGTTCAATTTAGAAATGCACAACCTGCTACTTCTAGTCCTAATTTATTAGGGATTACGAAAGCATCATTGGGTACATTCTCATGGATTTCTGCAGCATCGTTCCAAGAAACTACAAAAGTATTAAGCCAAGCAGCAATTGCTGGTAAAACTGACTTTATGTGGGGCTTGAAAGAGAACGTTATCACCGGTAACTTAATACCTGCAGGAACAGGTATGAAAGACTTTGATAATGTAATTGTAGGTAGTAAAGATGAATATGAAATCTTACAAAATTCTCGTGAGTTACTTCAATTTGATGACGAAGAATAATCTATTCTTTTAAATAAAAAACTTAAAAGCCGTTTCAAATGAAACGGCTTTTTTTATGTAAATAATTTTTTAAATGATCATATAGAATGAAATAATGAGTTGAGAAACAATCTATAAGAAAAATATGATGTACATTTGAATTACAATTTTACTACATATGAGATATATTATATTGCTTTTAATAAATTTGTTTTGCTTTTCTGCCTACAGCCAAGAATGTGCCTTTTTTTTAAATGGTACAAATTATCATTATGAGCAAACAACACCTGGATTGACAATTAAAGCTTCCTATATTAAAGGTAAGATAATGGTAAATATTGCTGTTCCTTCAAAAAACAAGGCTAATTTATTTGATGAAATGAAAATTTGCATTGTTGGTAAAGACATAGACAACTATCCCTTTAATACCTGCGATACTAAAAAAAATAAAGATTGTTCTAGTTTTATTCAAGCAAATTGGTACGATGAAAATGGAACATTAGTATCATTGAATTCGTTAGAATTAAATGATATCCCTAATGGAATAATAAAATTATTGAAATTAGAAGATGGTAAGATAGATGCTAAGTTTTATATTATTGCTGACAACAAAACCATTGAAGGAAAATTTAAAAATATTGAAGTAGAAAATTTAAAATAAATTATTATGAAATTTATATTCCCCATTTTATTTCTATTTATTTTTCAAATTTCAAAATCACAGACTGTTTATTGCCCCCCGAATATTGATTTTGAGAATGGCAATTATGGCTATTGGAAATTTTATAGAGGTTCGTGTTGTCCTATTTCTACACCTACTTTAGGTCAATTGACTGGTAGACATACGCTTACTAGCGGTGCTGCTCTAGATCCTGTAGGAGGGTTTCCTATACTAGCTCCTGGAGGTGGAAGTTACTCGTTAAAATTAGGAAATGCATCTACTGGTTCACAAGCAGAAAGAGCAAGCTATTTTGTACATGTACCGGCAGGAGTTAATAATTATAGTTTAATTTACAGATACGCAGTGGTGTTTCAAGATCCAGGACATACTGCTGCTGATCAACCAAGATTTGAAGTGAAAGCGTATGATTCGGCTACAAATATTACCGTGCCTTGTACACAATATACTTATGTGGCTGGGTCCAATTTACCAGGATTTACTTGTGTAAATAGTAAGTGTTATCGATCATGGGCTACCGCCAGCTTAAATTTAACTGGCTTAGCTGGTAAAACAATTATTGTAAGTTTTGCAACAGGAGATTGTGATCAAGGCGCACATTATGGTTATGGTTACATTGATTTAGCCTGTGCATTATTTCAAATTTCAAATGTAGTTTGTAGCAATCAACCTACGCAAAATTTAAATGCACCTCCTGGTTTTCAATCGTATACTTGGTATGATTCTAATTATGTAAATGTTTTGGCAAGTGGTCAAAATGTAGTTATCAATACCCCCACATTTAATACCAGTTATCATCTTATCTTAACACCTTTTCCTGGATATGGTTGCACCGATACTTTATCAGGTAGCTTTATCATTACAAATCCAA
Source organism: Chitinophagaceae bacterium (assembly GCA_044353665.1). GTDB lineage: Bacteria > Bacteroidota > Bacteroidia > Chitinophagales > Chitinophagaceae > OLB11. The sequence continues at coordinate 11,986 of JBILBN010000051.1, forward strand.
CATTTAGTAATTTATATGATACCGTTTGTTACAATCAATCATCTTTTGGTTATTCAACTACAGGAACATTTACAGACACACTTCAAGGTGTTAGCGGTTGTGATAGTTTTAGAACCTTACATTTAGTCGTATTGCCAAAAAGTGATACTTTAATTAATAAAACGATTTGTAGTGGCGAATCTTTCTTGGGATATTCTTTATCAGGAACATATATTGATACATTTCAAAACAGTAGAGGATGTGATAGTGTACGAACAATTTTTTTAACCGTAAATCAAGTTTCAATTAACAATATTAATCAAACGATTTGCCAAGGAGATACGTTTCAAAATCATTTTACATCGGGTATTTACGTTGATACATTTCAAAATGTATTTGGTTGTGATAGTATTGTTACAGTTAACCTTTCAGTTAATCCAAAAACGAACTCTATACTAAATCAATCCATTTGTTATGGTCAAAGTTATTTAGGGTACAGCAATACCGGAACTTACATCGACACTTTTTTAAATAGCAATGGATGTGATAGTCTTAGAACATTAGTCTTGAATATTAATCCTATTTTAACATCAGTGATTAATCAAACCTTATGTTATGGTCAAAATTATCTGGGTTACAATGCATCAGGAATATATATTGATACCTTAACCAATTCGCTCGGATGTAAAATAAAAAGAACCATCAATTTGACTATCCGTCCTAAAAGCGATACGGTGATTAATCAATCAATTTGTGCTGGACAAAGTTATTTAGGTTATACTGTATCTGGTACTTTTAAAGATACTTTTCAGAATGTGAATAATTGCGACAGTATACGAACTTTAAATCTTACAGTAAATCCAACGTATATGTTTTCAGATGCTCAAATAATTTGTCAAGGTCAAAGTTATTTAGGGTACAATGCAACAGGAAGTTATTCGGATACTTTACAAACTATATATGGTTGTGATAGCATTATAACCTTGAATTTAACTGTTACTCCTTATTTAAATGCTACGATTAATCAAACAATCTGTCAAGGACAAAATTTTCAAGGATATACAATCGCTGGAACTTATATTGACACGTTGCAAAATAGCAATGGTTGTGACAGTGTTCAAACGATTTATTTAACTGTAAATCCACAATCTACTACGAATTTAAGTCAAACGATTTGTCAAGGTCAAAGCTATTTAGGGTATACGTCATCTGGGATTTATATCGATTCATTTTTTAATATTTATGGTTGCGATAGTGTTCGAAAATTGACACTAACCGTTAACCCAATTACCTATTCAACCATCAATCAATCTGTTTGTTTCCCGAATAGTTTTTTAGGTTACAACACTACAGGAACATTTTTAGATACATTTCTTAATGCGAATGGATGTGACAGTATACGAACGATAAATTTAACTGTAAATGTACAAACTGCAAGTACAATTATCGATACAATTTGTGCAGGTCAAAATGCATTTGGATACACAGCTACTGGAATTTATGTAGATTATTTTATTAACAGCAAAGGTTGTGACAGCATTCGTACTTTAAAATTGTTTGTAAAACAAAATTCAAGTTTTACGTATAATCATGAAATGTGTTCGGGTGAAACATATTTGGGACATTCCACTTCAGGGACATATATAGATGTACTTACAAATTCAATAGGATGTGATAGCATACACACATTAAATATTATTGTTCATCCAAATTATTTAATAGATACAGCAATCACTTTATGCAATGGGGACTCTCTTTTTGTTGGCAATGGCTGGCAATTTGTAAATGGTTTTTATTTAGATACGTTTACCTCAATTTATGGTTGTGATTCTATTAAAAAAACAACGTTGCAATTTAGTAATAATTTAAATCCAATTATTTTAGGGGATACTACATTCTGTCAAGGAGATTCCGTTTTATTGTATGTCAAAAATTTCAAACATTATGTATGGAATACAGGAGATACTACAGATAGAATCACAGTATATAACTCTGGACGATATATTGTAAGTGTTAGTAATAATCAATATTGTTTTGGAAAAGATACGGTTAATGTGGATATGAATTTACTTCCTAATGTAGCATTATCATTCACCAATAGGGAATTGTGCAAATATGATACCATACAATTATCTGCAAATGGGGCATTGAATTATTATTGGTATACTCCAGATATGAATCGTTTTATTGGTAGTCAAAATCCAATAAATTACTCTATAGAAAGAACACCTATAACCGTTTATTTGAAAGGAATAGATGGTAATAATTGTGTAAATTATGATTCTGTTACACTTTACTATGTAAATTGCTGTGGTTCAATTTTTGTACCCAATGCATTTAGTCCCAATGGAGATGGTAAAAATGATGTATTTAAACCAACGTTCAATCAAGTTAAATTTGAGAACTATGTTTTTCAAGTATTTAATCGATTTGGACAAAAAATATTTGAAACAAATAATATGAACGAATCATGGGATGGACGAGTAAAAGGAGCTTCTTGTGATATTGGAACATATTATTATTTAATAAAAACAAACTGTTTTGAAAGCCAAGAAGATAAAATTATTTCGGGTGATATCAATTTAATCCGTTAATAAAATTTCTTATTTCTTAAATATTCATAAATACTTATACTCAAAATTAAAAGAAGCATGCCATAAAAAGTGTCTTCTATTGGAATGGTAAATATTCTCAGTCCAAGGTTTTCGTTGTCATCATACCACACTACTTCATTCTTAATAAAACTGCCTGTTAAAATACCATTCACAATTAAAAAAGGAATTAAAATATACACAAAGGCATAATAAAATTTTCCTAAAAAGGATACGTTAAAAACAAATCTTAACATACCTAAAAACAAAAATAAAGAAACAAAAGTAGTTGCAGTATAGGCTTTCTGTATGTTGGTAATCCCTATTATAAATAATAAGAGTAAGAGAAAATAGGTGATTTTGTTATGTGATTTAGTGATGATATTATTTGAAGGAAATTGTTCAATAATATGATAAATAAAAATACTCGAAAAAGGAATGCATAAAAAAAACAATACTTCTTCAATGGGTAGATTGAATAAATAAATATTGGAAATGTACGCTTTGTTAAAGCCCCAAATTTTTTCTTGTGTAAAATAAATGTCCCAGGCAACAAAAATAATTGCTGTAATTAACATTGCAGGAAATAAGTATTTCCATGTTTTATAAAACGCTATTTTAGGGTGAAAACTAAAAATAAAAGGAAATAAAACTGAAAATAATAATATGTAAAAATAGAGATGATGCATCTGATATTACTATTTTTTTTTAGCTAATTTCCTAGCTTCAACAAAATATTTAAACGGTACAATTAGCATTCCAAAACATTCTCCATCTTCTTTGCCTAAATGTTTATGATGTATTTTGTGCGCCCTTCTGAGTGCAAGTAAGTAGGTGTTATTTGCATTTTTAAAAACTTTAAAACGTTGATGAATAAAGATTTCGTGCACTAAAAAATAAGCCAACCCATAAAGTGTAATGCCTAGTCCTATAAAAAATATAAAACTATAATTGTTTAAAGCTCCAGCTATTGAGCATAAAGAACCAGGTATTGCAAATATTAAAAAAAAGGAATCATTTTTTTCAAAAAAACCTGGTTTCCCTACATGATGATCTTCATGTAAATTCCATAATAAACCATGCATGATGTATTTGTGTGTAAACCAAGCTACAAATTCCATGAGTATAAAAGTAAAAGCGGTAATCATGATGTTAATAATTGTATTCATATTCTATATTTTTATCTAATTTAAAAGTGTGTAGGTAATCAATGAGCGGAAAGTAGCATTCTTTTTTGAACTTCGTCAAAACAAATTTTAAACCACGCTGTATAGTTGTTCGGATTTTTTTGCATATCCGTTTTTATGTTGTTTAATGATTCGTATTTCCAATCCATAACTTCGTCGGTATTAATAATGGGTGGCAAATTATAGGTGCCAAAGAACACATGATCAAATTCATGTTCAATCAGTGCATTATCGAAAGTTGCTTTATAAATAAAATCAAAATTCTTTTTTAAAGAAGTCGATATTCCCATTTCTTCCATTAATCTTCTTTCGGCTGATTGCAATGTAGTTTCGTTCTTTCTAGGATGACTGCAACAAGAGTTTGTCCACAACCCTCCAGAATGATATTTGTTTAAAGCTCTTTGTTGTAATAGTAACTCATTTTTATCATTAAAAATAAATACTGAAAATGCCCTATGTAATAAACCTAATTCATGGGTTTCCGTTTTACCAAGATAGCCAATGGGATTGTCGGATAAGTCAACTAAAATTAATTCTTCTTCCATTATTTTATATTCAATTGGTTTTTTTCTGATTGAGATAAATATTTACATTGGTTTAAAAAAAGGGTTATTTTTTTTAATAAATCTTCATCTAAAATTAATCTTGATTTTATGGCACCCAACAAAAGTATTTTATCTGAGTCAATGTTTTTAGTGTAATTTAAAAAAGTTGGAATAGTTGATTGAATCGCAAGCCTTAAATAACGTAATTCTATATTTTGTGTGTCTTTGTTAATCGCTTTTTCTAATAATAATTTCCCCTCATTAAAATACTTTAATTTTTTATATGGATTTATGGTATACTTAGCTTTCATTGCAAGTGTAGATCCTTTGTATCCTAATAAGGTGGGTGATAAGTTGGATTCGGCATTCAATATGGCTAAAAGTTTATTTGCAGATATTTCATTAACAGAAGCTTTCTCAAACATATTTCTAACTGTATTTATATTACTGTCATTAGTAAATAAAAAAAGGAATAATATGCTAAAGAGTTTCATGATAAAATATTAAATTGATGTCTAAGATTAGATTTAAGCATGAGCACAAATTTTTCAACATTCGGAATCCGAATTCGTTCATTCATGATTCTGTGAGGAGGTACGTTTTTTATTTTTTTAAATAAAACAGTGTAATAATAATAGGCTAAATAAACACCTTTTCTTGAACTTGCTGGTAGTGTTTTAATTCCAATGAGCGCTTCGTCAAAATCATTTTGAATATTTTGTTCAATATTTAATTTGTCGACTAACGTAAAATTATCAAGGTTAATGTCAGGGAAATAGGTTCTTCCTAAATCTTCATTGTCTGCTTTAATATCTCTTAAAAAATTTACTTTTTGAAATGCTGAACCTAATTTCATTGCATAATATTTCAAATCTTCATACTGCTGTAAGTTTCTTTCACAAAATACTCGTAAGCACATTAAGCCTACCACTTCGGCCGAACCTAAAATATATTGATCATATAATTTTTTGTCAAATTCTTGCTTTTTTAAATCCATTTCCATGCTGTCTAAAAAAGTATCAATTAAATACTTATCAATAGCATAGGTGTGCACTACTTTTTGAAAGCTATTTAAAATAGGATTTAAACTTATTCTTTGTTCAATTGCTTCATAAGTGTCTGCCTTAAATTTAGCAAATAAATAATGCTTGTTATAATCATGAAAAGTATCAACTATTTCATCGGCAAATCGAACAAATCCATAAATTGCATAGATAGGGTTGTGTAAATTTTTATTCAAAAATTTAATACCTAATGAAAAACTGGTACTGTAACTAACAGTGGTTATTTTGCTGCATTTTATGCTTATTGCATCAAATATTTCTTTCATAAATATTATTTAACTAAGTCTTTTTTTATTTGTGTGGCTATAATACTTCCTGAAATTAAGCAAGGCGGAATGCCTGGTCCTGGTACAGTTAATTGTCCTGTGTAGTATAAATTAGAAATCTTCTTGTTTTTTATTTTTGGTTTCAAAATAGCTGTTTGCATCAATGTATTGGCTAATCCATACGCATTTCCTTTATACGAATTGTAATCTTGTTTAAATTCAGCTACGCAAAATGATTTTTTGTATTCAATATGTTGTTTAATTGACTCACCTGTTAAATTTTCAAGCCGAGTCATTATTTTTTCAAAATAGATTGCACGAGTTTCTTCATCATCCTTTAAATTGGGTGCAATTGGAATCAATATAAATAAATTTTCTTTCCCTTCTGGAGCAACATTGTCATCGGTTTTTGATGGACAAGAAACATAAAAAAGCGGTTCTTCTGGCCATTTTGGTGTTTTATAAATGTCTGTAGCATGCGGCGAAAATGGCTTGTCGAAAAATAAATTATGATGTAGAAGATTATTTATTTTTTTATTGATACCTAAATAAAATATTAATGAAGAAGGTGCTAAAACACGTGAGTCCCAATATTTTTCTGAATAATTTCTAAATTTATTTTCTAATAAGTTCATTTCTGTATGATGATAGTCTGCAGCAGAAACAACAATATCGGTATTCATCATTTCATCATTTACAACAATGCACTCACATTTGTTTGATGTGCCGATTGAAATTTTCTGAACATTCGCATTG
>JBILBN010000112.1:0-5637 GCA_044353665.1 Chitinophagaceae bacterium
TACTTTTATTCCATAAGGTAATAAATCAATGCGCATACTTTTTGTTAATGCGTCAACAGCGTGTTTGCTTGCACAATACACGTTTCCATTTTGATAAACATCTTTACCTGCTGTTGAACTAATATTAATAATGTGGCCAAAACCCTGTTGTTTAAGTATTGGCATAATTTCTCTACTGACATATAACAGACCCTTAATATTGGTGTCAATCATTACATTCCAATCGTCGTATTGACCATCATCAATGGGTCCCATTCCTGAAGCTAAACCTGCATTATTCAATAAAATATCAATGGTCGGAAATAGGTTTCTATCAATAGAAGAAATTGCTTTGCGTGTTTCTTCTAAGTCTCGAACATCGAAATTTAATAATTGAATAGTAGAATTATAATTTGTTTGTAATTCAGCCTTTATTTCCTCTAAACGTTCTTTTCTTCTTCCCGTTAAAATTAATTTATACCCTTTTTGTGCAAAAATATTGGCTGTGCTTTTTCCTATACCAGAAGTAGCTCCTGTAATTAATATCGTTTTATTCATATATTATATTTTATTGAACAAGGGTAACATCTCCTTTAAGTGATTTTGTTTTACCTTCTAAATCGACAGCTTCTAAAAACCAAAAATAGGTTCCTACTTCACATCTTCTCCCATTAATAAACCCATCCCATCCAATTTTGAAATTGTTAGAGGAATAAACCATTTTTCCCCATCGGTCAAAAATTTTAAAGGCATTTATTTTTGTAAATCCAGCGGCTAATATTCTAAAATAATCATTTAATCCATCACCATTGGGAGAAAACGCATTCGGCACAGATAAATAAGGACCCCATGCTACAATAATATTAATTGTATCGTTTCCTACGCAGCCATTATTTGTTGTGCCTTGCAAAATATATTCAAACTTACCCGTATCAGATGAAATAAAAATAGGATTATTGACAAAGGGATTATCTAATTTGGTAGCAGGCGTCCAAATGTAATTACTTGCACCTTTTCCGTTTAATTGTAAGGGAATATTTTTGACAATTACCGTATCGTTACCAGCTGAAACTTGAACTTTAGGTATTTCTAAAGTTTTGGAAATAGTATCTCTACAACCAAATTTATTACCAGATATGAGTCTTACATTAAATTGTTTACCGATATTCGGAAAATAGTGTTGCGGATTTTGATCTGTAGATGTTGTGCCATCATCAAAATTCCATTTCCACAAATTCACTACATCGAACGTTGAGGAAGATTTATCCGTAAAGTTCATTGGACTAAGAGGACAAAGCAATCCAAAATAATCGAAGTCTGCCTCAAATGTTGGATACACTTTAACTATTTTTGATATGGTATCTGGGCAAGTTGATCCTTTGTTGACTAATAATTTCACTTTATAAGTGCCTGTATCTGTATAAGTATAGGTTGGTGAAAAAGCGGTAGAGGTATCAGTTGTGATTCCATTTACTCCAAAATCCCAAAAATAATCAAACCCTCCAATACTCGTATTATCGAATTTTATTGTTTTCGATTTGCAACTCACGATGTATGTATTTGGAAATTCTGAATACTGTGGCATATTAGCGACAACGGCTTTTGAGCAGTCAGCAACTACAAATTGAAAATCTCTTTTTACGGTATTAATGAGCACTCCATTGCGCCACTCATGACAACAAACAGTTACAACAAATCTTCCTAAAATGTTAGGCACTCCTGTGATTAAACCTGTTTTACTATCAATATCTAAGGTAGGGTTACCTCCTAACGGAATATTTGAGTTATATGGGGATTTGTATTTTACAGGATAAATAGTGGGTAATATTGGATCAAGAATTTTAGGTTTTGAACCATTTTGGGTTTGATCATCTCCCCCATCAAAGGCTTCACAAAACTCATACGAAAGTGAATCTCCATCCATATCAGTAGCTGAATTATCATATATAAACGGGTTATTTATACAAATAATTTGAGGTGGATAATTATTGTATTTTGCAGAATTATTGTAAATATTTGGAGGAATTTTACACGAAAATGTTGCACCTGTACCTCCTGGGTTTACTAAATTATTCACACTGTTGTTTCTGCAGCAACGTTGGTACAAGAGCGTGTAGGACTTTGTACTTAGAGGCAATATTTTTGTAAATTTAAATTGGAGTTGACTTATACAAGTATTGGGAGGATTATTAATGCAACTATTTGAAAAATTAACTGGTACTAGAAATTTATTAGATGCATATATTGAGTCTACTATATAAAAATTCAATCCATTATAAATCGTAAAATAACCAAATTCATCTTCAATTAATGCTTGGGGACTTCCTCCACCTTGTGCTTGAGGCAAGCAATCTCTGTAAATATTTACCGTAAATTCATATGCTTGGGTAATCGTATTTACAGTATAACTGATATCCCCACCTACAATGTGTGTGGCTTTTAGATTGTTGGAAATAAACAATAGGGTGCATATATAAAATAAATATTTCATCAGTTATCACAAAAATAAACTATTTCTTCTCTAAAACATATAAACAAAAGCTATTTATAATACGATTTAACTCTTTTTTATTTTCTATCATAGAGGTGTGCCCAACTTTTTCTAAAATCTCAATCTTCACAATTGCTGGCATGCTTGCTTGTTCAATCATATGCAGGTAAGGAATTGCATTGTCTTTTTTTCCAACTACAAATAAAACAGGAACCTTTGCTAGTGCTAAAATTTGTCTTGTATCTGGTCTATTGATCATGGCATTATAATAAGCAATCAATGCTTTTGATGAAATGTTGAGTGCCATTGCTAAATGTTCCTGCATTTCAAACGAATGCATAAATTTTGATTCTTCACTATATAAATTTGGAATCATTGTCTTCAAAAAAATTTCTTTTCCCTCATTTTCAATTAATTTTATTGATTTCCTTCGAGTTTCTTTTTTAGCTTCATCATCTTCATAGGCACTGGAATGAATGAGTCCAAAAGCGCATAATTTATGTGCAAATTTTTGTGTAAAAGCCATGGTTAAATAGCCTCCCATTGAATGTCCCAGTAAAATTATTTTTTGAAAATTTTCTTGCTCAGTAATTTCAAAAACGAAATCAGCCAATAGCTCCATATTCATTTCTTCATCACATAATTGAGAGGTGCCACTACCTGGCAAATCAGGAATAATTAATTCAAATGAATTTTGTAAATCATCTGTTTGATGTTTAAAAATAGTAGCGTCTTCACCAAAACCATGTACTAAGAAAACAGGCTTTCCATGACCTATTTTTTGATAAAAACAATTTCGAAAACGTGTACTATTTAGTTGCACAAACATTTAAAAAAACTTTTTAAAAACCAAATTATTCATTGTTGGCTTTGAATATTTTGACAATCGATATAATATCAAAATTAATATGGGTGTTATTTCAGCAATATATTCTTGTTGCGCAAATAAGCTGTAAAACATTGAAACGATTAATAACATGCTTGCATATTTAGCATAAATTAATTTTTGAGTTGATTCTCTTGGAATTAAAAATGCAAAAATAATATGTAACGGAAACGCCCATAATAAATTTCGATTCCATGCACATACGATATGCTCGGTACCAAACCACATGAACAACATAACAAAACCTAACAAACCAAGCATTAAAAAAAACAACACATCAAAATAGACCAAGAATTTCTTCAAGGGTGAAAAAGAAATTAACAACACTCCTAAAAGCAATAACCAAGCATATAATTTGGGTTCATTGGTTATAGAATTACTGTTATTTTTTTCGGGTAAAAGCTGCATAGTTTCTTTTACAATGGGGCTTCCATCTAATGTTGAAACAGCAAATGCTCTCATTAAATAATCTGGTAAAAAAGTAGATTGTTCATTCGTCATTTTATCATCTACTTGATTACTCAATAATAAATTAATGCCTAATCGCTCCCAATGAACATTACGCTCATAATAATTTAATACCGTTCTAAACGACATGCTATCATCTGCAATAATATGACCTAGCCGAAAACGCTTTCCAAATGTTTTGGTGAAAACATCTTTCAACCGAGTAGAACAATTATCAAATAAAAAATCATATTTATAATATTTGTTTTCTTCTTTTAAATTATTGATTAAGTACTCATTTACAGCTTGTGCATCAGTAAGATTCAAATTTAAAACTTGCTCATAAACACTTCTGCCATCTTGCAAATACATATTCATGAAATCTTGAAATTGTTCATCATTTACATAATATAACAATTTCCCTCTTGTAAATTTTAGATAAAAATCAGGATCTCCAAAATTGAATGTTCCATAATTATACACCACATCGGTTCCTCTTAAAGAATCAACTACACGAATTGCGGAGTGCCCATAAACCGAATATAAATCTTCTCCAGAACCACAAGTGAGCAAGCTAATTTTTAATTGAGCGTTTTGTAATGAATCAGTTGGCAATTGACAATTGGCAGTTGATACAAATGAAAATATTAAAACAATTAAGGAATACAACGCTCTCCTAACCCCTCTAAGGAGGGGAAGATGAAGCCATTTATTTGTTTTTCGTTCTTTTGTTTTTATTAAAATACTCATAAAATACTTACCCAATTTTCAACTATATTTTCGTTTTCAGAACCCTCATTTGGCGGAGTAAGGAGGCTTATCTTGAATAATTCGGAGATTCCTTTGTTACAACTACATCATGCGCATGACTTTCTCTCATACCTGCATTAGTAATTCGTACAAATTTCGCATTTTGTAGCGTTTTAATATCTTTTGCTCCACAATAACCCATTCCAGCTCTTAACCCTCCAATAAATTGATGAACCACTTCATTCAGTGTTCCTTTGTAAGGTACACGTCCAACAATTCCTTCAGGTACTAATTTTTTAATATCATCTTCCACATCTTGAAAATAACGGTCTTTACTGCCTTCTTGCATCGCTTCTACACTGCCCATACCTCTGTAAGATTTGAATTTTCTTCCTTCAAAAATAATGGTTTCACCCGGACTTTCATCAACACCAGCAAATACTGAACCTGCCATAACGGTAGAAGCTCCAGCGACTAATGCTTTCACTAAATCGCCAGTATAGCGAATACCACCATCAGCAATGACAGGAATTCCGGTTCCTTTCAAGGCTTGTGCAGCATCCATAATAGCCGTTAATTGAGGAGCACCTGCACCTGTAACAATACGAGTGGTGCAAATGGAACCCGGCCCAACCCCTACTTTCACCGCATCAGCACCTGCTTCGGCCAATGCTTTTGCGCCTTCTGCAGTGGCTACATTTCCTGCAATAACTTGTAAATTTTTATACGCTTTTTTTACTTTTTTTACCGCTTCTAAAACACCTTTTGAATGTCCGTGTGCCGAGTCTAACGTCACCACATCAACACCAGTGTTCACCAATGCCTCTACTCTATCTAAAATATCTGCTGTAATTCCAATGGCTGCTCCTACCACTAGTCGTCCCATGGCATCTTTGTTTGCATTTGGGTGACTTTTATATTGAATAACATCTCTGTAAGTAATTAAACCAATCAGGATATTATTCTTATCAACAATTGGTAATTTTTCAATTTTATGTTGTTGTAAAATAGCTTCTGCTTTTTTTAAATCGGTACCAGCCATTGCCGTTACTAATTTCCCTTTCGACATTACATCAGATACTTT
>JBILBN010000113.1:0-5626 GCA_044353665.1 Chitinophagaceae bacterium
AGATTGGCGACAAGAACAAGCCCTTAAAAGAACTGAAGAAAGAAGACCAGACATGATTTGAAAATAGCATTTAATTTAAAAAACCGTTTAGATATTCTAAACGGTTTTTTTATTATTTATTTTTGAGTTATATAAAATTGCTCACCACCCAATAAGTTAATGCAGCAACAACTGCACTCACCGGTATGGTTAATATCCAAGCCCACAATAAATTAATCGTAACACCCCATCTTACAGCGCTTAATCGTTTAGTAGCGCCTACCCCAATGATTGCTCCTGTAATGGTATGCGTTGTAGAAACAGGAATTCCCATTTGCTCCGTTAAAAATAAAGTTGTTGCACCAGCTGTTTCAGCACAAACCCCTTCCAATGGAGTTACTTTTGTAATTTTAGTTCCCATAGTTTTTACAATTTTCCAACCACCACTTAAGGTTCCTAAACCAATTGCAGCATAACAAGCAATTGGAATCCAATCTTCACTCATTGCTGCACTGATATCGTAATAGTTTCCATTAGCAACCAAAGCAGCGGCAATAATTCCCATTACTTTCTGTGCATCATTTCCTCCATGACCAATACTAAAACCAGCACTACTTAACAATTGTAAACGTTTAAAAACAGTAGCTTGACGACGAGCAGTTGGTTCTCTCATTTTTTCGCTGTAAATAAAGGTTAGAATAAATATGATTAATCCACCAATCATAAAATAACGAATAATTTTATTGTCGCTATCTCCAATTACTTTTTGAATATCCTTGTGAATATTCATTTTCATTTTTTGTTTAAATTTAATGGCTTCTATCGGATTCATGTTTTGTTTAACAACCATCATTGCTATCATTGAATCGAAACCAATTTGATGAACTAATTTAGTTAAAGGCTTTAAACTATCTACCGATGTTTTTGCAGATTTATATTCTGTTTCACTTGTTATATTTTTTTGTACTCCAGCTTTTACTTTTAATTGGTCTGTTTTGTAATAAGCATTTAATTTATCTCCAAAACGACTGGTAATCGTTGTCTTCATATCCACATTATTTTCAAGCTGAATGGCAACCCAATCGGCTCCTTTGGTTTCATATTGATGAATAAATGGTTTCGAAACTTCTAATGCAGCAGTAGCTTTGTCTACTTTTACTTGAGCTTCATTAATTTTCTTTTTTATTTCAGCTTGCTTTTCAGGATTTTTTTCTTTAATTAATTTAATGGTTTCGTCTGCAACAATTTTAGAATTTTTATCGATTCTATAAAACTTTGAAACGTTGTCTATAATTTTTGTTTCTTGAAAATTTTGAAACAAAAACCAAACACCAATTGCCAACAAAGCCAAAATACCACTTTTGACCCAAGTGTTTCTGTGTATCATTACCAATGTGAAAAACATAGAAATAAACATACCTATTAATGGTGCTAGCAAAATGAAGGCAATTGTTTTCCATATTTTGGCACTGTCTACAATTTGTTCAATATCTAATGATGAATCTTTCATCCAAGCTGCTGTTAATGCAGCACCTGCAAAACCTCCAATTAAAGTGTGGGATGATGAAGATGGGATACCAAACCACCATGTGAGTAAGTTCCAAAAAATGGCGGCTATTAATCCCGAAAATATTACGGGCAACGTAATATATTCTTTAAAAACAGTTTTGCCAATGGTGTTTGCTACGGCATGGTCTTTAAAAATAAAATAAGCAACCACATTGAAAAATGCCGCCCACAGCACGGCTTGAAAAGGAGTTAATACTTTGGTAGAAACTACCGTAGCAATTGAGTTTGCAGCATCATGAAAACCGTTGATATAATCAAATATCAAGGCAAGTATAATTATTATCAGTACAAATGTCATTATTTAATTTTGAATGTTTAATGATGAATGCTTAATAATCTGACATACATTTTTATTAAAAAAATGATTCTCATACTATTAAAAAATTGGCTAAAAAATTAGGCATATTTAATCACGATGGATTCAATAACATTGGCTGCATCTTCGCATTTATCCGTAACGATTTCCATTACTTGATAAATTTCTCTTTTCTTGATGACTTCTTTAGCATCTGGCTCAGTATCAAATAATTTTTCGATACTCATATCATAAATGTCATCCGCTTGATTCTCTAAACTATTAATCTTTACTAATGCACTGGTGATTTTACTTACATTTTTCATATTTCGTAATTCCATAACAGCTCCATGCAATGTTTCCGTAGATTGTGAAATTACATCCGCCATTTTTTGAAACCCATGTTCCATTGGATCTACTTTGTAAAAATTAATTTTTTTTGATGCAGAATAAATATAATCCGCTACATCATCTAAAGCACTTGCAAGTGCGTGAATATCTTCTCGATCAAAAGGGGTAATGAAATTTCTACCTAATTCTGTAAAAATATCATGTGTATTTTCATCGTTGTTATGCTCTAGAGCTTCTAATTGATTGATAATTTCTTGACGGTCATTAAAATCAGGTGTATTTACTAGTTCTTTTAATTTTTGACCCATTAACGTATTTGTTTCAACTACTTTTTCAAATAGACCATAAAAAACCCTGTCTTTTGGTTGAAACAATTTTAGAATTGATGTTATGCTCATATTATTATAATTTTTTTATTGCAAAAGTTGCATTTTTTTTCATGTTTTTGCTTAAAAAAATAAAACATAACAATATGATAATACCTAATTAACATTAAAATTGTAATGACTTCAAATTAATAATAATTTGGTAATATTTATAATTTAATACACGATAATCAGCTTGTTGTTATTTGCAGAAAAAATCAAACAATAATTTAACAATTGGGTATTCATCAATTAAGATTGAACCGAAATCAAATTAAATAAATTAATGAAAATGGGTTTAATTAGTATATCAATAAGAATGATACTTTAAAATGCATTCGTAAAATGAAACAACTAAGTTAATTGCTTATGCAGTATACATAAATAAAACGTGATTCTAATAAGCTAAATTTAATTCCTTTTCATAAAATCCAGTGGAACTTATTTCAATTGGATTTTTTATTTCATTTTTAATATCAATTAAATTTATTTCCGGATAAACTAATTCAATTTCAAACTCCTTTTCTGCTCTGCTCTTATACATTGGAACAGTAGGTCTCAAAAACAAATCGAGCATGGTAGGTGATAAATAATTGCCTAAAAAACTTCTAAAGTTTAAATACAAAGGAGATATTCGATCAATGTGTGTATTGGGAGACAAGGCCTTCAAATAATCTTTCAACTCATACACCGAATCCATCAAATCATAACAATTATTGTACGCTGTGGGGCTCACTTTTAATATAATTTCTGATAAGTTTTCAATCGCTATACTGTACACAATTTGAGAACCCTTTTTAGGAATAACATATTGCTCCTCAGCCTCATTATAAAACAACGTTTGCAAGGAACATTTCTTTGTTTCATAAGAAACTATTGATTGTGCAGATAAGATAGTAAATGGTATTTCGGACTTTGCCACCAAGTTTTCTATTTCAGCTTTATGTTGCAAAAACAAATTGTCCGAATTGACATAAACTCCAGGATATGAAAGTAAAATGATATTTTTAAACTGATTCTTTTTGGCAAAAGCAATTAACAATTCCATGTTTTTAACTTCGCTTTTAAACGAATCTAAATAAGAATATTTACTGTAATCCAAAAAAGAGTACAACAATGTTTTAGTAGGCGAAATGTATAATTGTCGTTCTAAATAATCTAAATCGAAAGGCAGACTGCCATTTAATTGAGCAACATTTTTTTTTGCATATTTCACAACCTGAAACAACTCTTGCTCGATAGAACTGAATGAATGAATGTATAACATTTAATGCTTTAATTGGTACAAAGTAAATAACCCAATATTACCTAAATATGAACTTCATATTACCGAATAATTAAGTTTCTAAATGAGTAGCATAATTTGTGTTGTTTCAAAATGAAACGATTGCCTGCTGTCCACTCCAATCTCTCCCAATGAAACATTGTTAGAGGATTTCCGCTACCATCAGGGCTAAAAAGAAAAATTCGATATTTCTAAAATAAATAAAAATGAATACTTATTTTGTTTTATTTTCGTTACCTCTAAATAAGTGAATTCCCAATTAAAAAATAGCAGTGATGAGGCGTTAGTCGACATGTATCGTACTTCAAAAAGTACAGATGCTTTTGGGCTATTGTATGAACGTTATTCGCATTTAGTGTATGGTGTATGCATGAAGTATTTAAAAGATGCAGACAATGCCAAAGATGCAAGCATGCAAATATTTGAGAAATTAATAACCGATTTGCCTCGACATGAGGTACAAGTTTTTAAAGCTTGGTTATATCGTGTAGCTCAAAACCATTGTTTAATGATTTTAAGAAGTAACAATCATCTAACTAAATCAGTAGATGTTTTTAATGAAAACAGTGTGGAATTTGTAGATGAATTACATCTTAAAGTTGAAAAAGAGATGCTGTTAACTAAAATGGAGGACTCCTTGAAGGATTTAAATGAGGATCAAAGGCGATGTGTGGAAATGTTTTATTTAGAAAAAAAGACTTACATCGAAATAATGCAAGAAACAGGCTTTAACTTTATGCAAGTAAAAAGTTTTATTCAGAATGGGAAACGAAATTTAAAACAAAAAATGAGTGAATCTTTACTAAAATAATGAATGACGTAAACAACATATTTTCATTGAGTAATTGTCTGTCTAAACAACAGTTGGTTAACTATATTCAGCAAAAAATGGATAGAGATGAAGTATATTTAGTTGAAAGTCATTTAAACGATTGTCCGTTTTGCAGTGATGCCATTGATGGTTTAATGGATGCCGATTTAACCGAAATGCAAAACACTATTCAAGAAATTAAGCCTACTCTAATTCATACGCACATCCAGCATTTACCTTCAGAAAAAACGAACACCGCCCCTGCTCCGTTAACGATTTCATCGAATAAAAATAAATGGATGATTGCGGCAAGTATATTGTTATTATTCGGTTTAGGAGGATATTCGGTTTATTCTTTTGTGCACCATCAAAGGCACGAATTAGCTAAAAATGAAGAGCCAAAATCAATTCCTACAGAAACTACATATACGGAAACATCAACACCTCGAAGTACAGAAATTGTTCAATTACGTGTTCCTGATAAAGAAATAAAAAATTTGGATAAAAAAGAAGCAGTGCCTACTCAAAAAGTAGAAAGTGCAAAAAAAATTGTTGCTAAAGAAATTCAAGAACAGACACCTGAAGTACAAAAACAAATAGTTGCTGAACCTATGAAACAACGTAAAATTGAGTCAGAGCCATTGATAGAAACACAAAAATATCACGACAACTATAGTCAAAATCAAAGTAAAGCATTAGCAGAAGCTGATCAAGAAAAAGAATTGGCGATTAGACAAAAAACAAGTGCAGTGGGCATGTCAAATAAAAAAAATGCGCCTCAAATTCAAAACAATGCTGCGAACCAATTAAACTATTCATCTGATAATAATAGTAATAATATACAGTATACACCAACAGGTATTAGTGATTATGAAAATGGCATCACAAGCTACAACCAAGGAGATTACAGAAAATCGATCAATTATTTAGAACGTGCTTTTGAAAATGCAAAAAAATCGGAAGAAGATGAT
>JBILBN010000052.1:0-17860 GCA_044353665.1 Chitinophagaceae bacterium
TCAATACAAATAAATTTTTCAGCCTGCGCATCTATATGAAACGTATTGAAATCTTTGAGGGCTTTGTTTAATTCAAATTGCATTTTACAAAAGTATTAAAAAATATGTTGTGCAAAATTCTAAATTTAAATTACCTTTTACATTAATTCAACATTAGTGCATCAACCGAATCTACTTAATCATACAATGGTACTTCAATATATCATCAAATTGTCCAATTATTAATTTCGTATTATCTTAGCACATAATTTGAGTACAGTTCGTCACATACCTTTTTTGAAGGAAGTATTAAAATACTCTTTAACTGCCTTTGGTGGTCCACAAGGTCATTTTGGTATGATGAGTAAAACGTTTGTTGAAAAAAGAAAAGATGTAACTGAATCCGAGTTGCTCGATTTTATGTCTTTTTGTGCCATGCTGCCAGGCCCATCTTCTACACAAACCATCACCTTAATCGGATATAAAAGAGGGGGTATTTCTTTAGCCATTTTAACATTGTTAATTTGGATATTACCGGCAGCTTTCATGATGGGAGCATTATCTTTTTTAATAAAATATATTGATGCGCAATCTATTCAGACCAATTTATTCAAATTTATTCAACCAATGGCCGTTGGTTTTTTGGGCTACGCTGCTTTTAAAGCAATGAAATTAAGCATTAAAAATTTTGCTACGATTTGCATTATGGTCAGCGCATTTATAGTGACTAGCTTGTTGCGTTCTCCTTGGATTTTTCCTATTTTAATTTTTGCTGGGGGCATGATTTCTAATTTCAGTGATAAACGAATTCCTGATGTACATCTCAATAAAAAACCCATTAAATGGGTAAACATATTTTGGTTCATTTTTATATTTTTAATAGCTGGTACTTTGTCGGAGCTTGCTCGAATTCAGCAATGGCATAATGTGCGTTTATTTAATTTATTTGAAAACTTTTATCGTTTTGGAAGTTTTGTTTTTGGTGGTGGCCATGCACTCATACCGATGATGTATGAACAATTCGTTATTCGTCCAGAACATTTGCAAATAGGTCAATACATGACACCTACTCAATTTTTAACGGGTGCAGGTATGGTCAATGCAATACCTGGACCAGTGTTTTCAATTTGTACATTTATCGGAGGAATGAGTATGAGCTCATTTAGTCCAACAGCCCAGTTAGCTGGCACTATAGTGGCTACCATTGGTGTTTTTTTACCAAGTACTCTCTTGCTTTTTTTCTTCTTTCCTATTTATCAAAATCTAAAACAATACACCGTTATTTTTAGGGCACTAGAAGGCATTCATGCTGTGGTAGTTGGTATTATGTGGGCATCGGGTTTTATACTTTTTAAATCAATGTCATTTGATTGGACTAATATTGTAGTCGTGCTAATTACCTTTAGTTTACTCATGTATTCCAAAATTCCTGCGCCATTAATTGTTGTCGCTTGGTTGTTATTAGGACTTGCATTAAAATAAATTTACACACCTCTTTTTTTCCTCATCCTTTTTCATTTTATTTATAAAATGTTTTATGGGTGAGGTTTTTTCAAAAGTTGAAAGTTCTATGTTTTAGTACACACGCTTAAAGGAGAGTGTTAGGAGAGTGTTTAATTTTTTTTTCCTACTTTTGAACTATGTCTAAATTAAAATTTATTCTTTGGTTGATTGCATTTTTCTTGATGAGAAATCAATTATTTGCTCAAATTAATAATGCGCTCTTAGCACAAGAAATTAGTATCGCTGACAGTCTCGAAAAAAAAGTGTCCTTATCGATATCCAATCAAAATTTTTTAAAAAACAATGAATATTACAATAATATCACAACAGGCTATACCCTGTTTGGATCTATGTTAAGTACTCAACTGGCGTATCAACCTACAAAAAATGTAAAATTACAAGCGGGAGTATTTTTAAGAAAAGATTTTGGGAATCCGAACATAAAATCTATCGAACCATTATTAACGTTGAAGTATCAAAAAAATGGGTACTCTTTTTTAATCGGAAATTTCGAAGGCAATCTTTCGCATCAACTCATAGAACCCATTTTTAATTATGAACGGTTTATTACAAATTACAACGAAAATGGAATTCAAATTAAAGTTGATAAGCAAAAAGTTTGGTCAGATACTTGGATCAATTGGGAAGTGATGGAATACAATAAATCCAATTTTCAAGAAGAATTTGCCGCAGGAAACTCTACGCGATACCACATCATAAATGATGCACAAAATAAGTTAACCGCTATTTTTCAAGGAATAGTAACACATAAAGGTGGGCAAATTGATATTGACACCAATGCCATCTATTCAAAAACGAATTTGGCTTTGGGTTTTATGTATAAACGAACGTTAAAAGGATTTTTTATCGAATGGAATACTCAAAATTATTATACAATATATAAAGAATTGGCTGCACCTGCATCTGTTGCTATATCAAAAGGCAGTGGGTATTATTTAAATTCTGAAGTAAAAACAAAATATCATATTTATGCAAACATGAGTTATTGGAATGCCATTAATTATTTAGCGCCACGAGGAGGAGATTTGTTTCAATCTATGTCCTCGGCCTATGCACAAAATAAAGTAACGGAAACAAATAGGCAATTACTTTTTATGCGACTCGGTTACCAAAAACAAATTTTTGAAAACTTCAATTTAGATGTTCGTTTTGAGCCCTACATCGATTTAATAAATCACTTATTTGAATATTCATATTCAATTTATGTCACCTACAAAAAAGATTTCCATTTATTTAACGAAAAAAGCAAGTTGAAAAATTAAACTTTATTTAATAAATACAATCAAAACAAACGTTACAAAAATTCAAAATGAAAATAACTACTGTCCTTCTACTATTTTTCGGATGTTTAATAAAAACGAATGCACAACCTAATTTATTCAGAACTGTTGTCAATGAGTCGTTTAAACGAGGTGAGAAACTAACGTATAAAGTTCATTATGGATTTTTAGACGCTGTTTCAGCAACCATTGAAATAAAAGATGAAAATAAAAAATTTGGCGACAGAAGCACCTTACATATTGTTGGTACAGGAAATTCTAAAGGAAGTTTTGATTTCTTTTTTAAGGTAAGAGATCGTTATGAATCTTATATTGATGAAGAAGCTTTGATACCATGGTTTTTTGGACGTAGAGTATATGAAGGAGGATATAAAATTACGCAAGATTATACCTTTAATCATTCTAAAAAAACATGTAATGCCAATGGTAAAAATATTAATTGTGTCGAAAATATTCAAGATATGATTTCAGGATTTTTTTATGCTCGAACCCTCAATTTAGGAGCTGCAAACATGAACCAATTATTTACTGTACCCACGATTGTGGATGGTGAAATGTTCAATTTGCAAATTAAATTTAAAGGTAGGGAAACAGTAAAAACTGCATTCGGCAAAATTAAATGCTTAAAGTTTGTGCCTGTACTTCAAAAAGGAAGAATATTTAAGCATGAAGAAGATTTAGTTGTTTGGCTCACTGACGATAAAAATCATATTCCAGTTAAAGCAAAAGCAGATATATTGTTTGGGGCGATTAAATTAGAACTCATCAATTTTAGCGGATTAATGAATCCGATGATGGTGTCAAAGTAGTAATGAAAGATAACTTTTGTTATTTTTTGAGGTCGATGATATATTGTTTATTTATCGAATTTGCAATGCTCCCATCAACTACATTTGCTTTTTACAAAATTCCAAAATTCAATACGTTTTCGTGTTAGAGATGATCAAGAAATAGGTTTAAATTCTGACACTTTAGAGGTAGTAGATTTGTGAATTGCAAAAATAGATTCTTTTTTAGAGCAAAGAGGGTCTATTTCATTTTAATGCAAGTTTAAACATTTATATAAAATTATTTTTTGCTAATACAATATTTTCTAAATACTTTCGTTATTAGAAAAAACACATAGATCTTAAATTAATAAAAATATTAGCACTTAGTTAAAATATAACTGTAACAGAAACCTACTAAAATTTCTTAAAAGAATACAGGAAGCATTTATTATACATCCATGAACAACGTGGGTGTTCTGGCTTGCTTGTGTATATGGTTTTACACGCCCTCTGTTATGAGTAATGCTAACCCACGTTGTCTGTTTTTTGTTTAGTAACACAGATGAACGATTTTCTAACCAAAAATGAAATAATACTAAACCAATGAAAATTATTATATAAAAACCTACTGTCGAAAAGCACATTGCGACACCGAATCTTAAGAATGTGCCATGGATGGAAAGCCAAAACCATTAAAAACAATTGAGGCGAAACCAAAATTTTGACTGCGTTTAGACTTATATAAATGAGTGAAAAAAAATGAAAAAAATAAAAGTAATCGCACTAAGTGTTCTAGCATTTGTAGCCATCGCAAGTATGGTATTTGTGAGTTGTCAGAAAAACAGTAGTTCCATAAGTTCACAGACTACTAATAATGATACCAAAAAAAGCAGAGCAAGAACGACATCTAATAATAATTATTCCCCACTTGGGCTTGATATTTCTGAAGTGTATAGCACAATAGTAAGTAATGAAAGTATTAATGGTCTAATTCAAACAAATTTTATTCAATCAAAATTATCAGCATTGGGTTATGATATTAGAACATCAGATATGATAAAAAATACGGATAATATTAGCGGTACTTCAACTTATACAATTGAATTAATAAATTCAGAAGGAGGATATGCAGGTTTAATAATTTATCCTTATGGTAATGAATCAAATAAAATTTATAGTGTTTATTTCACAAAATACAAAGCAGTAAATAGAGTAAAAACGCCTGTACTTATTTCCCTAACAAGTGGTAACAATCCATTTGAAGACCCAGAAGGAGAAGGTTATAAAATAGGAACAAAAGCTTTTAAAGATTGTATGGTATCTTCATGGAATAATTTGACTAATACTCTTGGTTGGGCAATACTCTGTGGTATAGAACCAATATCTTGTGTATCAGCTTGTTTAATACATTGCAGTATTTCAGGTATGACTTTTCAGATGACACCTGAACAAGCTTTAAAATGGCTATGTGACAACGGTATGATAGATTGTAATGGAGTTTATCACGATAATAATTATACCTTTGTATCACTTTAAAATATAATAATATGCAAAAGTTCAAGTATCGTTTTTTAGTTGGTTCTATGATATTAACATTCATGGGAGCTATGTTAAAACTAAATGGATTGCCAAATTATAATGCCAGTTTAATTGGAGGCTTACTAAATTTTGGGGTGTTTATTTATTTACTGCTTACAGAAAAAAAGAAAACGACTAATTAAGATGTAAGCAAATTAAAAAATAAGACATGATGAATGTCTGATTTTTTTCTTTAATCATTAAAGATAGTTTTACAATTTTTTAAAAACTCAATAATTTAGATGAGACAATAATTTATCAAATAACGAAGCAATAAAAATAATCTTCTTACCCCCAAAATCCGAAGCTCTAAACTTCGGATTTTTTTTTATTTATGTTAATTGCCCCCAGTACCTTTGGTAAATTTAACGATAAATATTTGGCTTGAAATCATTTCTTTCTGTATAATCTGTTATTAATGGATCTTACCGACGTATTTTTATTATGTAGCTTTTAGATACTAAAATCATGGTAAGGAAACGCATAATAGCGTACAGGACATTCAATAGCTCGACGCAACAAACAATAAGAATGAAAAAGTAAACAAGTATTTCTTTTTAAAAACCATAAATAGCACACTTTGGGTTAATATATTTAATAGAAAAATACTTATAAAATTCTCCTTTAGGATTTGTAAATTTGCGCTATTAAAATTTTTCAAAAATGAATTTAAGGCAGAAGCAACAACACGAATTTTTAGGAAGACATATTGGTCCTACAGCTACCGAAACCGCGAGCATGCTACAAACAATTGGGATGCAATCAGTAGAAGAATTAATAGACAAAACCATTCCAGTTTCCATTCGTTTGCCTAAAGATTTAGAGGTGTCGGCTCCAATGAGTGAGTTTGACTATTTGCAACACATAAATGAATTAGGGAAAAAAAATAAATTAATGAAAAACTATATTGGAATGGGGTATTACGGTACCATTGTTCCAAGTGTAATACTTCGAAATGTATTTGAAAACCCAGGTTGGTATACGCAATACACGCCCTATCAAGCCGAAATTGCACAAGGTCGTTTAGAAAGTTTATTGAATTTTCAAACAATGGTATGCGATTTAACGGCATTGCCAATTGCAAATGCTTCCTTGTTAGACGAAGCTACAGCAGCTGCAGAAGCTATGACGGTTTTTTACAACGCAAAAGGAAAAGAAGGGAAACATAAATTTTTTATAGACAATAATACATTTGCCCAAACAACAGACGTATTGGTTACTCGTGCCATGCCTATTGGGGTAGAATTAGTGTTTGGAGATTATCAAACTGCCACAATTGATGAAACATTTTTTGGTGCATTAATTCAATACCCTAATGCAACAGGTTCTATTGAAAATTATAAATCGTTTATCCAAAAAGTACAAAGTATTGGGGCAGGTGTAGTGATGGCTTGCGATATTTTGGGATTGGCTTTGCTCACTCCTCCAGGAGAATTAGGGGCTGATATTGCAGTAGGTTCTTCACAACGTTTTGGTGTGCCATTTGGTTTTGGCGGTCCTCATGCGGCGTTTTTTGCTTCTAAAGATGAATACAAACGAGTTATTCCGGGTCGTATTATAGGAGTGAGTATTGATGCAGATGGAAACCGTTGTTTGCGTATGGCTTTGCAAACGCGTGAGCAACATATTCGTAGAGAAAAAGCAACCTCAAATATTTGTACTGCACAGGCTTTATTGTCTAATATGGCAGCGATGTATGCAGTATATCATGGTGCAGATGGGATTAGAGACATTGCAAAACGAGTTTCTTCATATACTCAAGCATTAGCCAATGCAGCAGGAAGTGCAGTGATCAACAAGCACTATTTTGATACCTTAAAAATTCAAGTAGGCAATGCTCAATTGATGGTTGACAATTTGGAAAAAAATGGAATTAATGTAAGATTAATTGATGATAAACACATCGGAATTTCTTTTGACGAAACAACCACTTCAGAAGAGGTGAATGCCATTGCAACCATATTAGGCTTTGCCGAAATTTCATTCAGCGATAGTTTAAATAACATTCCTGAATTTGCGACTCGTACATCTGAATTTTTAACACATCCTGTGTTTAATGCGCACCACAGCGAAAGCAAAATGATGCGGTATATAAAATCATTAGAAGATAAAGATTTAGCATTAAATCGTTCCATGATTTCACTAGGAAGTTGCACCATGAAATTAAATGCAGCCTCTGAAATGATTCCTGTGAGCAATCCTTATTGGAGTTCAGTTCATCCTTTTGCACCACGTCATCAATGGCAAGGATATAGCGAAATGATTGCTTCTCTTGAAAAAGATTTATCTGTAATTACTGGTTTTGATGCGTGTAGTTTGCAACCAAACTCAGGAGCGCAAGGGGAGTACACCGGTTTATTAGTCATCAAAGCGTATCACGAAAGTCGTGGAGATCATCACAGAAATGTAATTATTATTCCTATTTCAGCGCATGGAACTAACCCTGCATCAGCAGCGATGTGTGGCTTCAAAATTGTTATTGTTGCTTGTGATGATAAAGGGAATATTGATATGAATGATATGCAAGCAAAAGTGGAGCAAAATGCGGCAAACTTAGCTGGATTAATGGTTACCTATCCATCCACGCATGGCGTTTTTGAAGAAACAATAAAAGATATTTGTGCGTTGATACACATCAATGGAGGTCAAGTTTACATGGATGGTGCAAATATGAATGCACAAGTAGGTTTAACTAGTCCTGGTCAAATTGGTGCCGATGTTTGCCATTTAAATTTACATAAAACATTTGCTATTCCTCACGGTGGTGGTGGACCTGGTATGGGCCCCATTTGTGTAAAATCACAACTAGCTCCTTTTTTACCAACCCATAAAATAATTCCTACAGGAGGTGCTACGCCAATTCATGCAGTGAGTGCTGCACCTTATGGAAGTGCAAGCATCTTATTGATTTCTTATGCTTATATTAAAATGTTAGGTGCAATAGGGTTGAAAAAATCAACTCAATATGCTATCCTAAATGCTAATTATATGAAAGCGCGTTTAGAAGCAGATTATAAAATTTTATATACCGCTATAAATGGTACTTGTGCACATGAATTTATTGTGGATTTACGACCGTTTAAAGCCTCAGTTGGTATTGAAGCTGAAGATGTTGCAAAACGATTAATGGATTATGGTTTTCATGCACCTACGATGTCTTTCCCTGTTGCCGGTACCTTAATGATAGAGCCTACAGAGAGTGAGGATAAAGCTGAATTAGATCGTTTTTGCGATGCCATGCTAGCCATTAGAAAAGAAATTGAAGCGGTAGAAAATGGAACTGTTGATGCAAAAAATAATGTTTTAAAACATGCACCACATACTCAATTTACGATTACTGCTGACGAATGGACTCGTCCATATGCTCGTCAAACAGCAGCATTTCCTTTACCATGGGTAAAAGCAAACAAATTTTGGCCTACTGTAAGTAGAGTAAATAACACCGCAGGCGACAGAAACTTAATTTGCACTTGTGAGCCAATTGAAAGTTACATGAGTTAAAAATGATGTTCGATGTAATGGATATAAAAAAACGAGCTGAATATTCAGCTCGTTTTTTGTAAATAGTGTTTTTGAATTTTTTAAAAGCAATAAATAATTTAAAAAAAATAATTATCGTCCAATATTTTCAAGCAAAAAAGTTGCTTCTTCAGCGCCCCAATTAGGTAAAAGGGGATTGGTATTATCAGCTATTTTAAATTTTTCTAAGGCTTTTAATACATTTAATTTTGCAACTTCCGCTTTTTCTGGATTGTCTTTTATTAAAAGATTATTGTAAGCTGCTATTAAATAATAAACTCGAGGATTTTCAGGATTCATACTTTTAGGTTTTTCTAAAGAAGTTAGTGTTTCATCAATGAGTTGTTTATTTAACTTATTTTCATTGAGTTTAAATTTTGCTAATAAAATGAGAAACTCTTCGTTGGAATTTGCTGAAATTAATTTATTCGTTGAAGCTAAATAAGTTGGTCTCATTTCATTTTTCCCACTCAAGTTAGAAAGTTTTAAATATCCATACGCTTGATAATATTGAGGTATCCAATCGGGCTGTGTTTTTAAATCTTTATTTTTGAAATAAGTAATTCCAGCTAAAATATCACTTTCAACAGTACTGTTCATAATTTTGTTTATATGAATAAGGTGTTGTTTGTTTTCTTCCTTTTTTATAGAATCTGTTACGGTTTTAGCACCCAAATTATTTGAGGTAGACTGAAGTGTTGGCGTATTTTTTTTTGATTTTTGTTTTTTTTGTGCATTTGCATTTCCAATACTTAAAAATACTGCGATGATTAAAATATAATATTTCATTAGAATTTTTTTATTTAACGATAACAAATATCTACTTTACTTTTTAATAAAAAAAGTTAAAAGGGATTAAATTAGTTTAGATTAAACAAAAAATCCCAAACAATAGAAGTAAGACAAAGCCATTGATACTATGGTATATGAATTGTATGGGTTGACTGAAGAAGAAATAAAGATTGTAGAAAATAGTTAAGATGGAAACAAAAACAATGGATGTAAAAGAACCATAATTCAGGATTATTAATTTTTGATTCAATGTACTTGCTATTACTAAAACTCCTGTGTGTATACGCAGATCTTTAATTTAAATTTTTGGGTGATTAATTACATATTGAATTACGGATATTCATTAATATAATTTATTCAACGATTTAGCAATAGAGTGCTTAAAATAATGAAATAAATAAACCTTGTGTTTGTTTATCTATTTTATAATTTTTAATACATATTTTAGTCGTATTATTTTTTTAATAGATTCTTCAAATTGCTTTTTGTATTCTCCATTAGTGTCTAATTCTTGTTTTATTTTGTTGTGTAGCTTTTCAATGTTGAGAGGCGCTACAATTACATCTGCCCCAGCACATAATGCTTTATAAGAGGCATCAGGAATATCTTTTACTGCTCCCATGTTCATTGCATCTGTAAATACCACACCTTTAAAATGCAAAGAATCTTTTAATAAAGTGGTGACAATATTTCTAGACAATGTTGATGGAAGTCCATTTGTATTCCATTTACTATTATTTTGTATGGCAATATGACCTACCATGGTACCAATTACATTTTCTTTAATTAAATTTTTGAAGTTATTAAGTTCTTTTAAATTGCCATCTATAAAGACTAGTTTTTTGTGGGAATCTCCTTTTACATTTCCATGTCCAGGAAAATGTTTTAATACTGTTACTATCTCTCTTTTCTGATGATAATCTATAAACTCTTTTGAATGAGCAATAATTGTATCATCCGAATTTCCCCAAGAACGATTATTAATAATTGATTTGTTACTGCTGATATCAACAACTGGCGCAAAATTAATTTTAATACCAATATTGTTTAGTGTTTCAACTATAATCTTACAGTTAGATGATACTTGAGAAATAGATTTTTGTTCTATTGCCGGGGTTATTTTTTTTAAGTCTGTAAATTTATTGTGTAGCAATGTAGGTTCAGCGTCTGCACTAATTATTGGTTCTAATAAATGATTTTTCTCTGAAAGTTTTTTTAATTCAGTATTTAATTGTCTAAATGAAATAGAATTTCCTTTTAAAAATAAAATACAGCCTATTTTTTTTTCTACATATAATTTTTTAATTTCTTCGAAACTTAATCCATAGTTATTAGTACTTGCGGCAGGCATAATTAGTTGTGCTGCTTTTTCATCAATACTAAGTTTGTTAAAAATAGAGTCTACTTCTTTTTTATACTTATCAAATTTAAAAAAATCACTTAAAGTTCTATAATTAGGATTTCTTTTTACAAATCTATTTTCAGGAGTAGTTTCATGTATACGTTGTTTTAAGGTAGTGTCTCCTGTATCATTCGCATTCGTGCAACCAAAGTTCAAAAGAAAAAATGCAGAGCATATAAATTGAGCTTTTTTATTTTTAAATCTCATATACACTGGTAATTTCAAAGTAGTTATTTAATTTAAATTTTAGTTTATGGTATTTTGATTTAAGTTTATCTGGAGTTTTGTACGTTAACCATTCATAAGTACAGTCTATTTCCAATTCGTAACCTTCACTTGTAGAATATACATTGCTCGTTTCATAATGAGCAGTTAATTTATGATATAGCTGTTTATTTACCGAAAATTTCTGATATAAATTGAACAATTGATTTCTTGAAACGTTGTAAGTATTGTAATATCTTGTAATTGGATATTCAAACTTATCTAATGCTGCAGGGACGTTATTTGAGTTATCAGCTTCAACATACGAATTTATAGCAGTGCTGATGTTATCAATTGTAGATTGAGAAAGTTGTTCAGGAGAGGTTGAAGCTTGTGGTACTGAAGTCACTCGAATAGGTCTTTTTGGTGGAGTTTTCTCAGCTAATGTAGTAGTAATTGGTTCCTCGACTGGAATGTTTTCAACTGGTGTTTGCTCTTCTGAAACATGCGGAGGAATTGGATCTTTTTTTAATTGAGTTAAGTAATATAATCCAAAGGAAAGTAAAATGGAAATAACCACAATAATTCCAATATATAAAAATTTTACATTTGAATTTTTAGCATTTACAGGTATTGTTGTGTTGTTAATAGATTCACCACAGGTGATACAAAACTTAGATTGATTTGAATTTTCATTTCCACATCTATTACAAAAAGGCATAACGATATTAATTTTAGTTAAGAATTTAGCAAATATATAATTTAATGTGAATATTACTAATGGACAAATATCAAAAAAAGAATAAAAAGTCTTTATTTTTTAAATAATCAACTTTACTCATCACAGGCGAAAGTGGCAAAGAAACTGCTTCAAGGCTAACAAAACAGTAGAATTGGTATCTATGTGGATGATCGAATGAGCACTAGGATTTATACTTTTAAGTTTCATTTTATGGCCTATACACTACGTTTTATGATCAATGGTAGTAAATACATGGGCTTACTATTAGATTTTGGTGCTTTGTTGGGAAAAGGTTAATTTTGATACTTAATTTTTAGTAGCAGTACCCTTTTTTTTATGATGGTTGTGATATGAAAAAACAAAAAAATATGAAAAAAAATAACAATAATTCTTCTCAAAACGACAAATATCCTAATTTTCTAATGTATAATATGAAGACACTTACAGTATTTTCGCTAATTTTTATTTTTCAGTTCCTATCTAGTAGTATGTCTGCTCAAGAAGTGAGTAGCAGTTGGGAGTATAGTAGAAATAAAAAATATATGTTTATTAATTATGGAAATAATAAAATAAATGAGGATAAATTTTTGGCTCCATTTTTCAAAAAATTACAAAAGATAAAAAAAACAAAAAAAGGGCAGCTGAATATTGTCCATATCGGAGATTCTCATATACAAGCCGATTTAATTTGTAAAGTTGTAAGGCAGGGATTTCAAGATTATTTTGGGAATGCAGGTAGGGGATTGGTATTTAGTCATCAATTAGCAAAATCGAATGCGCCAAGCGATGTATTCTCAAGTTCAAATTTAGTGTGGAAATACAATAGATGTGCCCATCCTGAAACAAATATGTTGCATGGTATAACTGGATTTGGTATTCATAGTTATAACCAAAATGCTAAGATTTCTTTAAATATAAAAAATGATTTAATAGATTTTAGATTTGATAAAATTCAATTATTTTTAGGAGACGAAAATAGTTCGTATACTTTACGAACACCTAATGATTCTCGAAGTTATAATTTTGAAACAAAAGTAGACATAGATACACCATCAAGTACTATTTTTTTAGATTCAATGACAAATGAGTTTTCATTTTATAAGAGTAAAAGTAATGATCGAGATTCAGAATTATTTAGTTTTTATGGAGCTTCATTATCAAAAAAAGATTCGTCTGGAATAATATATCATAATGTGGGTTGTAATGGAGCACAATTTTGGCAGTTTTCTAAAAGTAAATTATTTTTTAAACAGCTAAAAGCACTTCAAGGAGATTTGTATATCTTGTCATTTGGTACAAATGAAGCGCAGAATTCCAAAATAGTTTCAGATTCATTGATAAGTCAAATGGATGTTTTTGTAAAAAATATAAAAAGCATAAATCCAAATGCAGTCATCCTTTTTACGACGCCACCGGGTTCTTATTTCCAGGGTATTTCTCCGAACAAAACGTTGAAAACAATAGTCAATGCGATTTCATATTATTGTCTAAACAACAGCTGTTCGTATTGGGATTTATATAATGTATCTGGAGGGTATCTAGGTGCCAATACTTGGAATAAAAATAATTTGATGGCGAAAGATTTAGTTCATTATACAAAAGATGGTTATAATTTACAAGGCAATCTATTATTAGAGGCATTCGTAAATTCCTACAATTTATATGATAAACAGTACCCTTATATTTTTACTAATAAAGGACCTAAGACGAGTAAATAATAAATTTAAAATTGTAAATAAATTGGCATTACAGGTGTGCTAGACTTGAACTGAGAATAGCATATTAAAAAAATAATAAAAATAAAAATTAATAATGTCAAATTTGCTTTCTGTAGATATTTCATTACATATTTATCAATTAATTGATCTGGTATAAAATGCAAGATATATGCAAACAGCATCATGAATAAGACACTTTTGTAATTAGCAATAAAAGAGGGAATCAGTTCTAAAGAGAAATTAAATAATATCTGATGAATCATTATTTGAGCAGTATGTAAATTTTCTGCTCTGAAAAAAATCCATGCGACATTTACAAAGACAAATGTTAATATGATTGATAAATAGGTATAGATGCGTTTGTTTGAAATGAGGTTATATTTTGCAACAATAGAAATATATGTTTTATGAATGATTAAACCTACACCATGTATTGCTCCCCAAATGATAAAATTGACACTTCCTCCATGCCAAAGTCCACCGAGTATCATTGTTGCCAATAAATTAATATTTGTTCTTAAATTACTACCTCTATTGCCTCCTAATGCAGCAATGTATAAATAATCTTTAAGCCACTGCGACAAAGAAATATGCCATCTTTTCCAAAACTCTGATATATTTTTGCTCTGATAAGGTGAATTGAAATTTTGTGGAATATTAATTCCTAGCCATTTAGCAATACCAATAGCAATGTCACTGTAACCACTGAAGTCGCAATAAATGACTATGGCGTAACAAAATACGCCCATTATATTTTCAACACCTGAATACCTCGAGGGGTCATCAAAAATATAATTAACATAATTTAAGGTAAGGAAATCTGAAATTATTAATTTTTTAAATAATCCAGTTAGAATTAAATAATATCCCTTTGTAAAATCATCATTGCTTACATTATATGGTTTATAAAGTTGAGGAATAAAATCTTTAGCACGAACAATAGGCCCCATTACTAATTTAGGAAAGAATGATAAAAATAATAAATAGTTTACATATTTTTTTTCAGGAACAAATTCACCTTTATACACATCAATAATATAACTGATGTTTTCAAAAGTATAAAATGATATACCAACTGGGAGTATGATATTTAGTAAATGAAAATGACCATCCATATATTCATTTAGTATGCTTAGGAAAAGGTTTGTGTATTTAAAATATATTAATAATCCTAAGTTGGCCAAAATGCTGATACCTAATGTGATTTTTTTATTAAATGTATTTTTTTGTTTGTAAATAATATTGGATAAAACGAAATCAATAATGG
Organism: Chitinophagaceae bacterium; assembly: GCA_044353665.1. Classification (GTDB taxonomy): domain Bacteria; phylum Bacteroidota; class Bacteroidia; order Chitinophagales; family Chitinophagaceae; genus OLB11. The sequence goes on from JBILBN010000052.1 coordinate 14,776, forward strand.
AAGAGGCGATTACGAGTATTACAAAACTACCGCTGGCTTTGTAAAAGAAATATAATGAAAATAAACTAACAACTATACTTCTACCGTTTGTTTTATTTCTAAGTAAATAATAACAACATATAAATGTTACAAAAAAATAAACAAAAAATCCATTACTAAAAAGCAAAGGGTTTTTTTCATCATACAAAAATTGTTTCAAAAGGTAGTCAATACTGAACATAGATTTGATCGTTTAATTATTTGTGTATTTTCGAAATGTCATTGTATAAAAAATCTCCTATTACTTTAGCACCTCTATAGTTAGGATGCACATAGTCTTTGTTGGCGAGGCTTGGATTCATATTGGCCCAATTAACAATGCTACCTTCACCACCCATACTTGAATATAAATTGTAGAAATACATTTTATTATTATATGCTAATTGGGCTTGGGCGTAAACTAAATTGTTTATTCCTTTTGCTGATTCCCATTTTCCATTATAACAAAAAGCACGATCTCCTGTGCCTATTAGTAAAAAATCTGTATTAGGCATTGCTGCTTTTACTTTACTCAAACATTCGTTCATTTTGTTATAGTACCAGTCGTAATTTAAATCGTTAGGTCTAAATAATAAATTTACTCCATATTGAATCACAATAAGATCGTAATACTGTTGGCTGTCAATAGAGCTTAATAAATTAGACTGTATTTGTGATAATTCTAAGCCTGTTATTCCTCTAAAAGATAAGTTGTCAATGATTATACCGTCTTCAGATTCAACAGATACACCATAAATTGGCACATTGTTATTTTGTATTGCTAAATTTATTTTATTACTGTTGTCTTTTTCTAATAGTATAGAATTGAATATTTTATCAGCGTATAATTTTTTAGTTGAATTATTTACTAAAATATCAAAGCTGTCTTGAGAATATCCGCATAATAAATATTTTAAATACGGATTTTTATTTGTAGAGTCTTTGGTAGTATTGTCCATATAATTTACTTCTCCATTTGATCCATAATAGCAACTGCCTGATAGAAATAAAGGCGCTTTTAAATTGTTATCTTTAAAAGAGGCTTTCATCCATTCTCCCTTCCAGTTATGAGTGACAGTGTTTCTAAATTTGGAGGTTATTGATTGGATAGGTACAAAGCCAACTCCAAAACTATTACTCAATTTTTGAAAATTATCTCTTATGGTACTTGTTATAAGATCTCCTTCTATCATACTATCCCCGAGCCAAGCAATTCTAATTTTACCTTTATGATTCTTCTTGATTTTTTCTATTTTTTTTAAAAGTTTAGATATATAATTACAGGAATCTTTTTTGGTATAATTATTTATAACGTGGGCTTTATTAAAATTATTGATATTGATATTTGAGTTATCAGATTGAATATTTGAAATAATATTGTTTGAAGGGGCTGAATTTTTTTTTATAATATCGGAAATAATATTAACAGGGGAAAATGGGGATTTAAAATTTAAATAACAGTAATCAAAAATTGAATGAATTAATAAAATTAAAGTAACGGATACAATCAATTTTATTGGTTTTTTGTTAGAATTCATGAGTATATTTTACAATTAGCACAATTTTAATGAGGAGATTATGTTGGTTACTCTTTTGTACCATATCGCAGGTTGTTCACTATAATTATTTTCAGATATCGTTTTTATCCATTGTATACAATTATTACTCGTTTTTAATTTCGAATAATATTTTTTACGAGTCATTAAATTGCAGAAATCAATAAAGGATTCTTTTGGATTATTGTATTGCTTATACCTGCTTTTTATTTTATGGGTTTTGTACAAGTTGTTACGACCTTCCATGCCAAAAAAATTATTTAATCTTTTGGCAGAATTTCCTTCACCTATAGATGATTCTAATAAAGAAATACTCAGTATAACACCAGATGGAATATGGTATATAGCAGATAAACTATCACATAAATGTTTATATTTATTCTTATACATTAGTGTTTTGTTGTTTGCAAAAGACACATTATTTAAAAATAATATTACACATATTAAGGGAATAATTTTAAAAATAGGAATACGATATTTTGAAAAGAATGGCTTTTTTGAATTACGTAGAATGGGGGTGCTAATAAATCTGTTTAAACAGGTTTTTTTAGTAATTTTATTTTGATAAGAAGACATATTAGAAGGGTTTAATGTTTGATTAAATACCAATAACTTTGCTCAGTGCTGAATGAGATGGATTGTTAGAAAGAAGGAATTACGCTTAAATTATTTTTAACCACTACACAGTAGAATTCTGTAGCATCATCTTTTAACTCAGGATTTTCGCTAATAACTCGGCATTCAATTTTAGAAGATAATTTTTTCTCATTTTTTTTTGAATTAAAAATAAGATAAAATTGAAATATAGAGACTAATAATAAGGGGGTGGTAAATAGCCTGATCAAACCTTTTAAACGCATAACTGTGAACTCTTTAGTGTACATTGGTTGTGCGAATATACAATTTATTCTAAATAATTATTATATACTTATAGTATCTATAAAATTGAGAATGATTCTATCAAATTAATGACTAGAAAGCAACAATACATTAATTTAAATATAATATAGTAAAGCCATTTTGTTGTATAATTAATAAATTTATACATTTTTTTTGATTATTAATCTTTAAAATCAATGAAATAAGATTTGGTAATATTGGCAATTGAATTTAAATGCCGTTTTTAAAGAATAATTAATTGAATATCTAAATAATTAATACATATTTTTTTCTTTTTGGTATGCACTTTTAAAAATAATTGCTTAGAGAAATACTCTCTACTACAATTGCAATGTATCATTTTTGATAAAGTATAAATATCAGGACTTATTTTTCTTAAATCTTTATTTTAAATTAATTCTAAAATAGCTTCTTTATCTGAAAAGAAATAAAATTTCTAGTTGAAATAATAATAGAAAATTGCATAATTTTAAAAAGCATAAATTCATTTTGGTGTAACATTGGTGAAACAATTGCCTAAAAAGTCTTTTTTTGACAGCTATAAATTATTGAAATACCTGCGAAATAAGCATAAAAAAAGGCCTGCTAATGTGCAGACCTTTTAACAAGTG
>JBILBN010000053.1:0-17778 GCA_044353665.1 Chitinophagaceae bacterium
TGATGGAATTTCTGTGGTGGATAAATTTTCAACACTCATAAACCCAGATTGTTATATTTCAGGATTTTTTACGAATATTTCTGGTATTACCAATGAAATGGTAAAAGATGCACCTCGTTTTCATGAGGTAGCTAAAGATATTATCACATTTACAGAAGGCAAAATTTTTGTAGCGCACAATTCTTCATTTGATTACAATTTTGTAAAAGAAGAATTTGCTTCATTGGGCTATAAGTTTAAACGGGATACACTTTGCACGGTAAAATTGAGTCGTAAGTTAATGCCAGGTAAAAAATCATATAGTCTTGGAAATCTTTGTGAATCTATTGGAATTGAAATTTTTGATAGACACAGAGCCGAAGGTGATGCAATCGCCACCGCAAAATTATTTGACATTTTATTGCAATTAAAAACGCAAAACCCTACCTACAAATCAGCATCCATTGAGCAAATTATGTCTACTCGAATTGATGCAATTAAAAAATATATTCTTAATAAATTGCCCGATACTTGTGGCGTATATTATTTCTATAACAAAGAAGGAAATATTATTTACATTGGCAAAAGTATCAATATGTATAGCCGAGCAGTAAGCCATTTCAACACAGATATTAAGAAGATGAAAACCATGCTGAATGAATTGACCAATGTTGATTTTGTGGAAACTGGAAGTGAATTGATTTCATTATTAAAAGAGTCTGAAGAAATAAAAAAATACAAACCTTTTTATAATAAAAAAAGTAAAGTCGATGTTTTTACACACAGCATTGTCCACGTTGAAAATGAAAAAGGAATACTAACGTTCGAAATTGTCAATTACTACGAAGACAGACCAGCTTTGCTTTCATTTACCAATTACAGCACAGCTCGTGAACGTTTAGAAAGATGGATTGATGAAAAAGAATTATGCTTAAAATATTGTGGATTGGCTTCTGAAACAAGTGTTTGTTTTAATCATCAAATAAAAAAATGCAGGGGAATTTGTGCTGAGCAAGAACCTATCAATGTTTATAATGCTCGGGCAAAACAACTTTTACAAGCAATATTATTTGCTCAAAAAGACTTCATGATTTTAGATATTGGCAGAACGCCAGAAGAGAAATCATTTGTTTGGATTCGAGATTATCAGTTTCATGGATTTGGCTATATCGATGAATCGGCTCAGATATTTAATCAAGATGATTTATATGAATTTACCCACTCAAAAACATACTATCCCGACTGTGATGATATTGTGAGAAGCTGGCTAAAATCCAAACGGGCTAAAATGGTTATTTTTTAAAAAACTGTCTAATACTTTTTTTATGTTACGCACAAACCACAAACTCGTTTCGTCATGAAATGAAAGCACTGTTTAAATAGTGCTTTTTTATTTCCAATCTTTTTGTTAAACCTCTTCTTCGGTGGTTAGGGAACTATTATCCATGCAAAGCTCCACTAAAACACCATTTGTGCCTTTAGGATGCAAAAAACAAACCCATTTATTGTCAGCCCCTTTTTTAGGTTCCTCATTTAAAAGAATAAAACCGGCTGCTTGCAAACGCTTCATTTCTGCATGAATGTCTGTAACATTAAACGCAATATGATGAATACCTTCGCCTTTTTTGTCTATAAATTTGGCAATTACTCCGTCTTCTTTCATACTTTCAAGCAACTCTATTTTTGATTCTCCTGTTTGAAAAAAAGCGGTGTTTACTTGTTCACTTTCTACTAACTCTGTTTTATAACAAGTTGTATTCAGCAATGTTTCAAATAAAGGAATTGACTTTTCTAACGATTTTACGGCTATTCCTATGTGTTCAATATGTTCCATACCTATCAATTTTTTTGATAAACAAAACTACATCCTATAACCGAAACTTATGTAGGTTCAAAAGATAAAATTCACAAAAAATGCTTTTTATCAATATATTTGCCATACTGAAAAAAAGAAATAGCAATTACTATTTCATAAAAATATTAAAAAATATGAACTTCCCTATTTATTTAGACAATAATGCCACTACACCTTGCGATCCAAGAGTGGTTGAGACAATGGTCCCTTATTTTACGCAAAATTTTGGTAATGCAGCCAGTAGAAATCACTCATTTGGTTGGGTGGCTGAAGAGGCTGTAGATTATGCTCGTGAGCAGGTTGCCAAATTAATTGGTGCTGATCCGAAAGAAATTATTTTTACATCAGGTGCTACTGAAGGAGATAATTTAGCAATTAAAGGCGTGTATGAAATGTATGCTTCAAAAGGGAATCACATTATTACAACGACCATTGAGCACAAAGCTGTTTTAGATACTTGCAAACATTTAGAAAAACAAGGTGCAGAAGTTACGTATCTAGAAGTAAATGCAGAGGGTATGATTGATTTGGCTGAATTGGAAAAAGCCATTACGCCTAAGACCATTTTAGTAGCTATAATGTATGCCAATAATGAAATTGGAACGGTAAATCCAATGCGTGAAATTTCTGCAATTTGTAGAAAACATGGTGTTTTAGTGATGACTGATGGTGTGCAAGCTGTAGGAAAAATTCCTGTGGATGTAAACAAAGATGGCATTGATTTAATGGCTTTCACAGCACATAAAATGTATGGTCCAAAAGGAGTAGGTGCATTGTATGTTCGTCGTAAAAATCCTCGTGTAAAAGTGACTGCCCAAATGGACGGTGGTGGACACGAACGGAGCATGAGAAGTGGTACGTTAAATGTGCCAGGAATCGTTGGTTTTGGTAAAGCTTGTGAAATTTGTATGCATGAAATGCAAGCCGATACGGAGCGCATTGTTAAACTTCGGGATAGACTAGAAAATGGTTTAATGCAAGTTGAAGAAAGCTATTTAAATGGGCATAAAACAAATCGATTACCACATGTTGCCAATATTTCGTTCAAACATGTTGAAGGTGAAGGTTTGTTGATGGGTATTAATAAATATATTGCGTTAAGCAGTGGAAGTGCTTGTACGTCTGCATCCTTAGAGCCTTCTTATGTATTGAAAGCATTAGGTTTGGGTGATGATTTAGCGCATAGTTCACTGCGTTTTGGATTGAGTCGTTTTTCTACAGAAGAAGAAGTAGATTACACAATAAAAGCAGTTACGGATACAGTAAATAAATTACGTGAAATGAGTCCGCTTTGGGAAATGTATAAAGAAGGAATTGATTTGGATTCTATCGAATGGGCTGCACACTAGTCGTTCTGTAAATAATAATATTCTAAAAAACGAATCCGCAGTGGTTCGTTTTTTTATTAAAAAGGCCTCTTGAAAGGGTATCAAACCCATAAAATATAAAGGGTTAACTTTGTAGTATAAAAAAACTAGTAATCATGTTAAAGAAAATCATTTATGGAGTGTTGATCATCTTGTTAGTCGTTCAATTTATTAGACCAACAAAAAATAGCTCGAACGACAATACCCATCACATTGCTACTAAATACAGAGTACCTGCAGAAGTAGATACTATTTTAAAAGTAGCTTGTTACGATTGCCATTCTAACAAAACCGAATATCCTTGGTATGCTAATGTGCAACCTGGTGCTTGGTTTTTAAGCAATCATGTCAATGATGGAAAAAAGCATTTAAATTTTTCGGAGTTCACCAACTTGTCGATAGCCATTCAAAATCATAAATTAGAAGAAATAATTGAGGAAGTAGTAGAAAAAGAAATGCCACTTGCCTCATACACTTATTTGGGATTGCATGCTGCCGCAAAACTAAATGACGAACAACGATTAACGCTAAATACTTGGGCTCGTGAACAAATTAATTACTTAAAAGCAACCTATCCTAAGGATAGTTTGAAAATGAAAAAACGCAAAAAAGTATAATACCAATTACAATTTTTATAAATAAAGAAAGCATCCTGATTTTAGGATGCTCTCTTTATTATATGACAATGCAATAAAAAATATTATTTCAATTGTCTCATGGTGGTTGCCGAAATTGCTTTTTTGTTTACCAACACCGCAGTTGTTTTATATCTAAAAAACGCTTTTGAAACATACAAATAACCTTTATAATCATTGGCATCGCCCCAACTGTTTTTTACCATATAATACTCCTTTCCATTTTGATCTTTAGCTAAACCAACAATGTGCATGCCGTGATCATCTGTTGTAGTGTAATTATCAAATGCATCCTCACGAGTATCAGGCGTAATGGTTCTTTCAATTTTTGGACCATCAAACATTGTTTTCAATTCATCGGCATTCATATCTTCCAATTCTTTTTCAGGAACAATGGCTACACCATTTTTCCAGCTAAAATATTTTTCACTCACATCTGTTGCCCAAGCAACTGTATAGCCTTTGTCTAAAGCATTGTCCACCATATCAGTCATTTCATTCAATGGTAAATTATATACACTTTGCAAACTCCAGTTATCAGGCACCATTAATAAAGTAGGTTCATAAAAAGGAGCATACGTAAACGATGAAAACTCCATGTAGTTGTCAGCATCAACGCCCACTACTTCTTCAGCAAAACGTTGAGGCGTATATTTTTTACCTTTCCAAGTAAATGATTCAGGCACTTGTCCCAAATACGAATCCAATGCAGCAGTAAAAGCAGGCAACCAATTTTTGGTTAATCTGCCATTTTTATTTTCAACAATGCCTTTCAAAAAACCTTCTAAAGCAGCTTGCATTTCGCCAAATTTATTTTTAGGCGTACCATAGTTTAAGCCTGTATAAACCTCATAAGGAACAGCCCCGTATTTTTTATAGATAGATACCACATCATGCAATTCTGCCCCATCGCCCCAACCAATATTGCCATGCATGCGCACATAGTTTTTTGCACGTTCAATATAAGCACAACGCGCGGTATAAATTTCAGATATATCCACAAACTCCTTACCCGATTTCATCATTTCGCTTTCCAAAAACGAATTGCCTGAGTAGCTCCAGCACGTTCCCGAACTTCCTTGGTTTTTAACTGGAGAGTTTTCCAAATTAATGACTTCAGTAAATTTAAATTTTGCCTTCGAGCTATCTGAAGCATTGGCTTTTAGTGAGTTTACTAAATTATCTTGCGCTTGCATAGAAATTGAAAAGGCAAGAAGAGCGAATGAGCATAAAATCTTTTTCATTTTTTTTAATAATTAGAATGTGAAAATACACAAATATCCCAATTGCCAAAACGAACTGCGATAAACCTAGTCATTTCAATTATAAAAGGTTGTTTTTTACTTTGGATGAATTATTGACATAGGTAAAATACAAAAATTTAAGGGCAATAATTGGCTTGATTATTACGAGATGAGTTTACACAATCTAAAAGATACCACCTAAATAGCTTTACTGCTTCCATGACCTTAAAGGGTATCTAGACGATTAATAACTAGATAAATTTTACAATTTAAGTGCATAAGTTTACATACCTTGATTCCCAATAATGAATTTTGGCTTTCAAATTACTCGAAATCAACTTAAAATGTTGTTCTCAAAAAATAATATTCTATATTTGTCATTCATAATATAAAAACAACAATTTCATGCGATTTATAGTTTCATCAGGTACTTTATTGAAAAATTTACAAAGCATTAGTGGCATTATTGGCACGAATAATGTGTTACCTATTTTAGAATCCTTTTTATTTGATGTCAATCAAAATAAATTAACGGTTGTGAGTACCGATTTGGAAACGATGATGAAAGTAACCATGGATGTGCAAGCTACCGAGCAAGGAAAACTTTGTGTGCAAGCAAAAGTATTGTTAGATTATTTGAAAAATTTGCCAGAACAGCCTATTACTTTTGATGTAAATACCAATGATTATGGCATTGACATTACCAGTGAGCAAGGTAAATATAAAATTGTTGGTGAAGATGCAAAAAGCTATCCTACTGAACCTAAAGCAGAGGACACTTCATCTTTTACCATGTCGGCTGCTGAATTAAGTGACGGCATTGCAAAAGCAGTAATTGCAGTAAGTACAGATGATTTGCGACCTGCAATGAGCGGTGTTTTGTTTGAACTAAGCCAAAATAACTTGACATTAGTTGCTACCGATGCTCACAGATTAGTTCGTTGCATTAAAACCGATGTGCATTGCCCTAATGAAGATAAATTAATTGTACCTAAAAAGGCTTTGGCACAATTGAAAAATAATTTAAATACATCTACAGAAGTTACCATTTCGTACAACCAAAATCATTTGTTTGTAGTGGGTGAAAATATTCATTTAAGTTGTCGATTAATAGATGCAAAATTCCCTGATTATAAAGTAGTCATTCCTGCCGATAATCCGTTTAAATTAATTTTAGCAAAAGCTGAATTAGTGAGTGCATTGAAACGTGTGAGTGTTTTTGCAAATAAAACAACCAATCAAGTGGTGTTGGATATTGTAGGTAACAATTTACATCTTTATGCACAAGATGTAGATTTTTCGTTTGAAGGAAATGAGCAAATGACTTGCCAATACACTGGTGAAGACATGAAAATTGCCTTCAATGCACGTTTATTGTTAGAGCTTTTATTAGCTATTGATGGAGAAGAAATTTTATTTGAATTGAGCACCCCTACTCGTGCAGGCTTAGTGAAACCTGTGGAGAAAAAAGATAACGAAGATTTATTAATGTTATTGATGCCATTGATGATTGGCGTATAAAAAATGATGTCCGACGTTTGATGTTCGATGTTAGGCAGTAATACAGAATCCCGAAATTTTTTCGGGATTTTTTTATGGAGTCGAGGACAGAAACTTTATTGAACTGATGGGCGTTGGCACCATTCAACTATTTAACTTTGTTCGGCTTTTTATTAAAAATAAATACTAAATAAATTCATATTTTTACATTTATGAATTTGACAAATTTTCAATACATACAAAACTATATTGGGGGTGAATTTAAAGAACCCATTTCTAAACAATATATCGATAATATTAATCCTGCTACTGGCTCAACATATGGACAAATTCCAAATAGCAATTCAGAAGATGTAAATGCAGCTGTGGAAGCAGCACGTAATGCATTTCCAAGTTGGAGTGTTTCAACAGCAGAAACACGTTTCAAAATTTTAAATCGTATTGCAGAATTAATTGATGAAAATTTAGACGTTTTAGCGTTGGCCGAAACAACCGATAATGGCAAACCATTGTCGTTAAGTACACGAGTTGATATTCCTAGAGCTTCATCAAACTTTCGTTTTTTTGCCACAGGCATCATGCACTTTTCTACCGAAAGTCATGTAATGGAAGACAAGGCTATCAACTATACCATGCGCCAACCTGTGGGCATTGTAGGTTGCATATCACCTTGGAATTTGCCTTTGTATTTATTTACATGGAAAATTGCACCAGCATTGGCAGCAGGTAATTGTGTGGTTGCAAAACCAAGTGAAGTTACGCCGTTGACTTCTTTTTTATTGGCAAAAATATGCAAAGAAGCAGGCTTGCCTGATGGTGTTTTAAATATTATTCATGGTGATGGCCCAAGTTGTGGAAGTGCGATTGTGGCTCATCCTCATATTAAAGCCATTTCGTTTACGGGTAGCACTCGTGCTGGTCAACATATTGCATCGGTAGCAGCTCCTATGTTTAAAAAATTATCGTTGGAGCTTGGAGGTAAAAATCCAAACATCATTTTTGCTGATTGTGATTGGGAAAAAATGATGAAAACAACAGTACAAAGCTCGTTTGCCAATCAAGGGCAAATTTGTTTGTGTGGCAGTCGAATTATCGTAGAAAAATCGATTTATGAAAAATTTAAAAGTGAATTTATTGAGCAGGTAAAAAAACTAACCGTAGGTGATCCCATGGAAGCCGCTTCGAAACAAGGAGCCATTGTTAGTAAAGTTCATTTTGAAAAAATATTGAATTGCATTGAATTGGCGCAACAAGAAGGAGGAACTATTTTATTAGGTGGTAATGCTGTAAACGTTGAAGGTCGATGTGCAAATGGTTATTTTGTTGAACCTACTATTATAGAAGGATTGGGAGCCAATTGCAAAACCAATATGGAAGAAATTTTTGGACCAGTGGTTACCCTTCAAACATTTGAAACAGAAGAAGAAGCATTGGCATTAGCGAATTGCAGCGACTATGGTTTAGCATCAACAGTTTGGACACAAAATATTTCGAAAGCTAATCGTGTAGCTATGCAAATTAATGCAGGAATAGTTTGGATAAACTGTTGGTTGCTTCGTGATTTGCGAACGCCATTTGGTGGAGTAAAAAACAGTGGCGTTGGTCGTGAAGGAGGTTGGGATGCATTGCGTTTTTTTACTGAGGCAAAGAATGTTTGTGTGGAGATTTAAAAACACAAAAATTTTTATAACTATAATATGAAATACTTACTTTTAGTTTTACCTTTTTTATTTTTTATTTCTTGTGGTCAAAGTAGCACCACAACTAATACGAATCAATCAATTACGAACTATACAAACGCTTGTTGTTGTAACACGATTTTTAATGTTGGCATTGGGAAAATATTTATACCATCCATGTTTACACCTAATTCTGATGGTTTAAATGATCAATTTAGAATTTATGGTGATAGTAATATTAAATTTATAGTAGATGTAACAATTAGCAATTCAACAACAACTTTTACTAGCACTTTTGATACTATTTATGGTGGTCAAACAAACAATTCGTGGAGCGGAATGCTTAGCAATAACAGCATTTTTGAAGGGAATTTTAATTGCAACTTTAAAGTAATTGACAAAACAAATTCAATCATAAATTTTTCAGGTTCGAGTGCATCATTTATAAAAACAACACATGCTTTTAATTTTATTTCAAACTATGCAAATTGTAAACTTGAAGACCAATTAGATTTTGCTACTTTCAGTCTACCATACTTAACAAACGAAACTAAATTTCAATAGTTTATTTCATCCTCTTCAATTCTACCAAAATTTCTTGCAACCCATTTAATTTAATTTCATAAACTGTTGCCATTAATTGTCCTAATTTTCCTTTAGGAAAACCGCCATTTCGCAAAAAATATTCTAAATAAAAATCGGGTAAGTCACATAAATAAGTGCCTTTATATTTTCCAAAAGGCATTTTAATACGAACAATTTCTAATAATAATTCGGGGTTAAAATCTTGTGGTGTTTCCAATAAATAAAATTTATTCTTTGATAATTTTCCCAACTATTAAATGATTCTTATTATCTGATATTTTATAAAAATACATTCCATTAGATATATTTTTCAAATCAACTATGTTAGAATTATGCATGTTTTTTTGAGAATATATTTTAAGGCCCATACTTGAAAAAATATCCAAATTATATAATTCATTTTCAAAACAATTCAATTTCAATATTCCATTGGTAGGATTTGGCGCCAATGAAACATTCATATCATTTACATTTTTTACACTTGCTGGATTTCCTAATTGATCCAAACTAAATTGATTAAAAAAACGCCAAATTTCTTTACTAGCTTTAAAATCTTGACAAGTAACTCCAATCGTTATACCAGCACCAGGCCATGTATGACCTCCCCCAATTATTTTATATAATTCTACCGTACTTCCTTTCGTACCATTATTATAAACATAATGTTCTGCATTACAACCATCTGTAGTTGATGTATTGGGAACGTTTGTCATATTTGGTGTACCAGTACAATTATTTTTTGTAACCCACCATTTTATTAAAGTATCAATATGTGTACAAGCAATAATTCCACCAACTCCTGTATAACTTACTGTTGGGTCTGCATCTCCATGAATTTGCATAATAGGTGTAGGATGACTAGGGTTGCAAGCTGCTAAATGCGTGCTTACCATACTTCCTGAAACAGATGCAATAGCAGCAAAGCGGTTGCTTAAAAGACATGCTAAATCATAACTCATAAATCCACCATTACTTAAACCAGTGCTATATACTTTATTTAAATTAATATTATAATTAGCTTTTAAAGTATCAATTAATTGATCGATAAATCCAACATCATCTGGTAAAGAACCAATGACACCAAAGTTATTAAAACCTGTACTTCCACCTATTACTAATCCTTGTGGATGTACCAAAATAAAATTAGCGGTATCTGCTATGGGTCTAAAATCTCCATACAATTCTTGTTGTACATTATTAGAAGTATAGCCGTGGAAATTAAACAACAATGGAACAGGTGCGCTTGAAACAATGTAAGATGCTGGAATATAAATTCGGTATGCTCTTGACACACCGTTTATATTAATGGTTTTTGATAATGTAGTTTGTGCATTGGTTTCAAAAAAGAAGCAACAAACAGTAAGTAAAGAATATATTTTTTTCATAGCATGAAATTAATGTATTTTATTCAATTAATCTAAAGCGGTCCTTAACCAACGTGTTGCATCATCAATAGTCATTCCTTTTCGGTTGGCATAATCTACTAATTGGTCACGTTCAATTTTACCCACACCGAAATATTTACTTTCAGGATGCGCAAAATACCAACCACAAACTGATGAAGCAGGATACATGGCTAAATTCTCTGTTAACTCAACACCTATTTCTTCAGTAGCATTCAGCAATTCAAATAATTTATATTTTTCGGTATGATCAGGACAAGCAGGATAACCTGGTGCAGGTCGAATTCCTTGATATTTTTCCTTAATTAATTCTTCCATTGAAATATTTTCATCCTTTGCATATCCCCAATATTCTTTTCTAACTTGTTGATGCAATAATTCGGTGAACGCTTCTGCTAGTCTGTCTGCTAAAGCTTGCAACATAATTTTATTGTAATCATCATGCTGTTCTTCAAAAACTTTAATATGCTCTTCAATTCCTTTAATGGTCACTACAAAAGCACCCATAAATTGTTGTCGGTTGTTGGTTGTTGGTTGTTGCTCAAACACAAAATCTGCTAATGACAAATTGGGTTGTCCTTCGGCTTTATGAATTTGTTGACGTAGGAAATTAAGTTTGATATTGGACACACCCCTAGCCCCTCTCGAGAGGGGAAGTAATGCTGCTGACTTGTTTGGTTCGGAATTTTCAACTGCACTTATAACAACTAAACCTTCCCCTCTTGAAAGAGGATCTGATGCTACTGACTTGTTTAGCTCGGAATTTTCAACTGCATTTATAACCTCTAAACCTTCCCCTCTTGAAAGAGGATCTGATGCTGCTGACTTGTTTAGCTCGGAATTTTCAACTGCATTTATAACAACTAAACCTTCCCCTCTTGAAAGAGGATCTGATGCTACTGACTTGTTTGGATCAGAATTTTCAACTGCATTTATAACAACTAAACCTTCCCCTCTTGAAAGAGGATCTGATGCTACTGACTTGTTTGGATCAGAATTTTCAACTGCATTTATAACCTCTAAACCTTCCCCTCTTGAGAGGGGATTAAGGGGTGTGTTGCCATTAGCAAGTAAACCTGAAAAATTCCTGTTTTCATAGCATTCAATATACAGTTTTACAATATTATAAACTGAATTTATATTTTTTACTGCATCAGCTTCAGAAAAACGTAGTACATTGATACCAAGAGAATTTAAAACCTCTTCTTTAAATTTATCTTTTTGTTGTACTTCTTTATCATTGTGAGAACTGCCATCTATTTCAATTACTAAATTCAATTCTCGACAATAAAAATCTGCAATAAACTCATCTAAAGGCTTTTGTCTATGAAAATCATATATGCCAAATGTCTTATTTTTTAACGCTTTCCACAATTCAATTTCACCTGGAGTTGAATTGTTTCTTAATTGTTTTGCTAATTCTTTAAGATTAGGGTTATAGGGAATTATTTTACTTTTCCATGATTTATTAGATACACCTCTAGCCGCTCCTGAGTTGGTAACATCACCATGACCTTTATCTGCATAAACAATAATTTCATCATCACTCTTTTTTTCCACTTCATAAATACCAAAAACGGCATTGGCTTGCAACCAATTTCCTTCAATTATTTTTTGCAACAATACATTGGCATCATGGTATAATTTAGTGGATTCTTTACCTACAATTTCATCTTGTAATATGGCTGGAAACTTTCCATGCATTTCCCATGTAATAAAAAATGGAGTCCAATCAATGTATTGAGCTATTTCTGCTAAATCATAATTTAAAATTGTTTTATTACCAATAAAGTTGGGTTTTTGAATCTCTATCGTATCCGCTATTTGTAATTTATTTGCTCTTGCTTTGTCAATAGATAAATAATTTTTAATTGTTTTTCGATTCAAAAAATCCTCTTTTAATTGAGCATATTCATTGGTAATTTTTGATAATAGGGGTGTTTTATTTTCATTTAATAAATCACTTACTACAGACACTGCTCTTGATGCATCTAATACATGAATTACCCCATGGTTGTAGTTTTCAGCTATTTTTACAGCTGTATGCATGCGTGAAGTTGTAGCCCCTCCAATGAGTAAAGGAAAATTTAAATTCCTACGTTTCATTTCGTGGGCAATGTGTACCATTTCATCTAAGGATGGTGTTATAAGTCCAGACAAGCCAATAATATCCACATTTAATCGAACTGCTTCATCTAATATTTTATTGGCAGGAACCATTACTCCTAAATCAATAATTTCATACCCATTGCAAGCCAACACGACTCCAACAATATTTTTTCCAATATCATGTACATCGCCTTTTACGGTAGCCAATAATACTTTACCGGCTGATGATTCTTCTATCTTGCCTGCTTCAATAAATGGCTGTAAATACGCCACACTTCGTTTCATAACACGAGCACTCTTTACCACTTGAGGTAAAAACATTTTACCACTTCCAAATAAATCACCCACTACATTCATACCATCCATCAATGGTCCTTCAATCACTTCAATAGGTCTAGCAAATTTTAAACGAGCTTCTTCTGTATCCAGTTCTATATAATCTGTGATGCCATTTACTAATGAATGTGTCAATCTTTTTTCAACAGATTCTAAACGCCAAGATTCATCTTTTATTTGCACTTTACCTTTGGCTTTTACTGTTTCTGCAAATTGTATTAAGGCTTCTGTGGCTTCATTATTATCATTGTTTCTATTTAAAATAACATCTTCACACAAGAGTATTAATGTTGGTTCTATTTCATCGTAAACGGCTAATTGACCTGCGTTTACAATGCCCATATCCATTCCTGCTTTAATGGCATGATATAAAAAAACAGAATGCATGGCTTCTCTCACATGTTCATTTCCTCTGAATGAAAATGATAAATTACTCACTCCACCACTCACTTTGGTCAATGGCATTAATCGTTTAATTTCACGAGTGGCTTCTATAAAATCTACCCCATAATTATTATGTTCTTCTAGTCCTGTGGCAACAGCAAAAATGTTTGGATCAAAAATAATATCTTCAGGTTTGAAGCCAACTTGCTCCGTTAATATTTTATAGGCTCGATGGCAAATTGCTACTTTTCTGTCTTTGGTATCGGCTTGTCCTTGTTCGTCAAAAGCCATTACAATTACTGCAGCGCCATACATTCTACAAGTTTTTGCTTGCTGAATAAATTTGGCTTCGCCTTCTTTCATAGAAATTGAGTTTACCACACATTTTCCTTGAATGCATTTTAACCCGGCTTCAATAATTTCAAATTTACTACTATCCAACATAATTGGAATTTTAGCAATATCTGGTTCTGCTTGTACCAAATTGATGAAGGTCGTCATAGCATACACACCATCTAGCATGGCATCATCCATGTTAACATCTAAAATTTGTGCCCCACTTTCTACCTGCTGTCGAGCCACACTTAATGCCTCATCATATTTTTCTTCTTGAATAAGTCGAGCAAATTTTTTACTCCCTGTAACATTGGTTCGTTCACCTACATTGACAAAGTTTGTTTCTGGCCTCAGTACTAATGGTTCTAATCCACTTAAATGTAAATAAGGTTTTATTGTTGAATTCATAATTTACGTTTAATCTTTTTGTAAAATTGGCAACACTCTTGGTTTTATATTCTTCACTTCGTCAGCAATACATTTTATATGATCGGGTGTGGTTCCACAACAGCCACCTACGATATTCACAAATCCTTCTTTTGCCCAATCAGCAATAATATGCCCCGTTTCATGTGGTTGCTCATCATATTCTCCAAAAGCATTTGGCAAACCTGCATTTGGATATGCACTCACCGCACAAGTTGCTAAAGCACTTAATTCTTCAATATGAGGACGCATTTGCGTAGCGCCTAATGCACAATTAAAACCTACGCTAATCGGATTACAATGCTCTATGGAATAATAAAATGCTTCTAAGGTTTGTCCACTCAACGTTCTCCCACTTGCATCTGTTATAGTTCCCGAAATCATTATAGGCAGCTCAATAGTATAATCTTCAAAATATTTTTTAACTGCAAAAATGGCTGCTTTTGCATTGAGCGTATCAAAAATAGTTTCAATTAAAATAAGATCGACTCCACCATCAACTAATCCTTTTACTTGCTCATAATAAGCTTCCATTACTTGATCAAAAGTGACAGCACGATATCCAGGATTATTTACGTCAGGTGAAAGAGAAAGCGTTCTGTTTGTTGGCCCAATAGCACCAGCCACAAAAAAAGATGTCGGTTGTCGGTTGTCAGTTGTCGGGATTGATGAATTTGTATTTTCTGACATCTGACATCTGACATCTGACAACATTAATTCAACTGCCTTTCTTGCGCATTTTGCAGAGGCTACATTTAATTCATAGCTCAAATCTTCCATGCCATAATCAGCCATTGAAATGCGTTGTGCGCTAAATGTATTAGTTTCAATAATATTGGCCCCTGCTTGCAAATACTGCAAATGAATATTTGTAATAATATCTGGTTGAGTAATCGAAAGCAAATCATTATTCCCCTTTACATCACAATGCCAATTTTTAAATCGTTCGCCTCTATAATCTTCTTCAGATAAGTTATGGCGTTGTATCATGGTACCCATGGCGCCATCTATGATTAAAATTTTTTCTTTTAATAAATCTAATAGTTTGCTCATAATTCATTTTTTTATTTTGAACTATTACTAAATTTAAAAAAAACTAAAACAGTATTTAATTGAATTTGAGTATTAGTTCATTTATTTATTCAGGGAGAACAATAATCAAATCGTCCTGATATTGCAAAAGTATATTACAATTTTGATATGTTGAACAATTTTTTTTAATCTATTTTTGTAATTCATGAAATTTACAATTGCTTATACTTTATTATTTGTTTATGTCATTGCTGCCATTTTATTTTGGGGCTATAGTTTAGAAAAACAAAAAGATGTTGTGTATCAACTAGAAAAAACAATACTCGAAAACTCTAAATTAAACATTTCGCAACCTCAATATATTGATCAATTAAAAAGCATTGAACAAAAAAGAATTAGAAGAACCAAACAATATTATGGCGAAGGAGGTACTTTTTTATTAATTATTTTATTAACGGCAGGAATTGTTTATTATGCGTATTACAGGCAATTAAAATTAGGTCAACTTCAACAAAATTTTATGCTAAGCGTAACGCATGAATTAAAAACACCCATTGCTGGTATTAAACTAAATATGCAAACAATGGAAAAACGGAAACTAGATGAAGAGACCAGTAAACAACTCATTAAATCATCTGTTTTAGAAACCAATCGGCTAAATGATTTGTGTAATAATATTTTGATTGCCACTCAGCTTGAAAATAAAAGTAAAGTCATGTTTGCCGATGAAATTAATTTAACCAGTTTAGTAAAAGAAGAAATCGAAGAATTTAAAATGCGATATCCTACTTTAGTTATCAATCAATTGCTTTTAGCAGATGATTATATTTTTAAAGGTGAAACCACGCTTTGGAAAGTAGTGATTAGTAATTTGATTGAAAATGCAAGAAAATATTCACTGCATAATGAACCCATTGAAATTGCCATTTCAAAAGAAAATAACAACGTTAAATTGTCAATAAAGGACAGTGGAGTTGGTATTTCGGATTCAGAAAAATTGAGAATATTTCAAAAATTTTATAGAATTGGAAATGAAAATACAAGGAACTCTAAAGGAACAGGACTCGGATTATTTATTGTAAAGAAAATTGTAACTTTATATAAATATGACATTTCTGTGAAAAACAATTCGCCCAAAGGTTCTATTTTTGAAGTGTTATTTTCTTAATTATTATGCATCGATGGATATAAATAAATTTACAATTTTATTGGTAGAAGATGAAGAAAGTTTGAGAAATGCACTTAAGCTTAATTTAAAGATGGAAGGCTACGAAGTTAGAACAGCGATTACTGGAATTGAGGCCTTGAAAGCGTTTAAAGAAGAGTATTTTGATTGTATTATTTTAGACATAATGCTTCCTGAGATAGACGGTTTGAGTGTATGTGAGACTATTCGATTGCAAAATAATAAAGTGCCCATATTGTTTTTATCTGCAAGAAGCAATAGTGCAGATAGGGTATTAGGATTAAAAAAAGGAGGTGATGATTATTTAGTAAAACCATTCAATTTAGAGGAACTATTATTACGGGTAGAAAAATTAATTCAAAAAAACATAAAAATAGAACACGCAAATGAAGAAGTTGCCCAATTTGAAATTGGTACTTGCAAAATTGATTTTTTAGCAGCAGAGTGCATTGATATTAAAGGCGTAAAACATTTATTAACCAAAAAAGAAATTCAATTTTTGAAGCTTTTGGTTGAAAATAAAAATGAAGTGATTACTCGTGAACATATTTTAAAAATGGTTTGGGGTTATAATGTTTTTCCTACCACAAGAACCATCGACAATTTTATTACCTCTTTTAGAAAATATTTTGAAAAAGATCCAAAAGCACCTAAACATTTTTTAAGTGTACGAGGCGTTGGTTACAAATTTTCTATTTAATAATACGTAGGATTAAATTTCTTTTTATGTTGATAAATTAAAATCAATAAAAAGAAAATGAAGAATACTGACCCTGCTTGAATTTCAAGCATATCATCCGTTAAAATATTGATGAAAACTAATCCAGAAAACCAGATTCCCATTTCTTCATTTTGGATGAAAAATTGTCTAATGCAAATGATTAAAAAACTCATTAATAAAATGATACCACCCAATCCTAAATCTATCCAAGTATGAAAAAATTGATTGTGTGTATGCATATTATTTTTTATTAAACTCGCATATTTTTTTTCTTTAAATTTCTCTAATAATAACAAATTAGCAGAACCTGTTCCATAACCCACCATTGGATTATCTTTTATTAATTGCCATTCTAAATTCCATGCAGCTCTTCTTGAAATAGTGGAGTTAGAAAAGTCAGGTTGCTTTATTTCTACATTCGATTGTTGATAGGTTTCTATAATTCTATTTTTTATAGGTGGCAACATGCAAAATATGATGCCGAATAACAGACAAATACCTACAAAAAAAGAAAGTCTTAGTAAATTATTTTTTATGAAACTAGACGATCTCCAAAATATATAAACGGCAAAAATGAATATAAATATCAATGCAGTTTTTGATGCTAATAAAGTTAGTATTATTGAAAAGAAGACAATGAATAAAACATAGCCTGCCTTAAATGAATGATTCATATTATTTAACAATTCAAACGTGCAAAACAATATTCCGAGTGCAAAGTAATTGGAGTAATAACCAGGATGCATTATTGCATCAGCGATATTCATTCGATTAAAAATACTTTGTAAACCGAAAGCGTGAAAATGGTAAATTGAAGAAAGCAAACAAAATAAAAACGAAACCATGCACGATAAACAAAACGTCATGAACAATTTTTTTTTAGCCTTCAAATGCAAATAATTTTCAGTAGAAAATAAAAATGGAAGAATCAAAAAAGACAATTTTACTTCAATGGTATGAGAAGCGTTAAACGGGTAATGACTCCAACTCAATGCGATTAT
>JBILBN010000114.1:0-5458 GCA_044353665.1 Chitinophagaceae bacterium
TTACGTTGTCAGGTAATGGGACTATCACAAGATCGTCGGTAGATCTTGGTAACACAAATGGTGGTATTAGTTCGCGTCCTTTACAAGGTCAGTCGCCTTACATCATCAATGTTGGATTAAGTTATGTAGGGGATAGTTCTGGTTTATCATCAACCTTGTCACTCAATAGAATTGGTAGAAGGCTTGCCGTTGCAGGTAGTAATTTATTACCTGAGTTTTTTGATAAAGAAAGAACTGTAGTTGATTTTCAAATAGCTAAAAATTTCTTAAATGATAAGCTAGAATTAAAATTTAATGCCAGAGATATATTAGCTCAAGATATAATAACCTACCTTGATTTTGATAGAAGCAGAACGTATACTGATAAAGATAGAATCTTTACCAAAAATAGAGCACCTAGAGTATTTATTTTTAGTGCGAGTTATAAATTTTAATTAGTGAATAGAGAGTTCCTGCTTTTGAGTAGATAATAAATAAAACTAATTGAAGGTGTCTTTACAAGAAGATTGCATTAAAAAAATATACAGTTACGAGTATAAGATAATAAGATACGGAATTTAGTTTTTAGTGAAATTCCCAAACAAGGAACAATCGTTTCGAGGTGCTGTTTCTTACAAATAAATTATACTATATTTTCTAAATATGTAAATATGGAGAGGAGTCAAACTACGTCTCCTCAACAGAATTGATTACCTTTTTAAGTGCCACTTTAGTGGCATTTTTTTGTTAGCTCACATTAATGGACTTTCTTACTCCTGTTTGTGGTCACACATATTCGGTTGCCTCAAAGCATTGAGATTTTTCATCAACTGAAACAAATGCCACACCACCAGTAAATGAACTTTCAAGTAGATTTACATTATTGGGATGTAATTATTTTTTTGAGCTATTTTATTGGATTGAGTGAATAATTGCTGATGCCTTTTTTGATATTTATTTTCAGAAAATCGGCTCATTAATTTATGTGCTTTCAAAATCTATTAAATGAGAATTTGGTATAAATAAATGGTTTTTATGTCGTTTTTGATGAGTATTTGACACTTTTTTGTGAAAAAAATGTGAAAGTTGGCTGTTTTTAGCCTTCAAATTATAGAAATACGAAAAGAACGTATACATTTGTGTTATCGAAATAATAATACACAATTAACTGATTATAAACGACTTAATAAATAACTACTACTACTTAAAAAAGCTGCTTTAAAAAGCAGCTTTTTTTAATATAAATGGATTTTTACGCTACAGCAGTTGGGAAATAAATCGTAAAATGTAAACACATTCTGAGCGGGTTTTGAGTACAGTAATAGTTTGCATTGCGAAATATTGAAAAAAAGCCGCACAAAGAAATTGCAGAGATGTTGAATTTGAGTAAAGAAGCTTCGAGATGACAAAATAGCAATGTATGGTAAAAATGAAAAAGGAAATAATATCGTAAAAGCTTCAGGAATAGGGGATGCTTATTTGTACAATAGTTTGAACCCGTCTGATTCAATTAAATAAAAAGTAACAATTTAACGTTTGGAGTGACTAATCCGGATTAGATTTTCCTAAAGAAAAAGGGGCGTGTGTGCGCTTAATACTGCTCACTTTCATTCGGAAAGTCTTTGCTTTTTACGTCAGCTATAAATTGTTTAGTAGCATCAAAAATTTGTTCATACATATTTAAATAGCGGCGTAAAAAACGAGGATTAAATTCCTTATTAATGCCCAACATATCATGCATAACTAACACCTGTCCATCCACATGCATGCCTGCACCAATGCCGATAATCGGTATTTTTACTTCTTCAGCAACTCGTTTTCCCAACGTTGCAGGAATTTTTTCTAATACTATTGCAAAGCAACCAGCCTCTTCTAACAATTTTGCATTTTTTACTAATTGCTCCGCTTCTTCCTCATCTTTTGCTCGAACGGTGTAGGTCCCAAATTTATAAATGCTTTGAGGTGTTAATCCTAAATGCCCCATTACTGGCACACCAGCCGAAATAATTCTTTTTACGGAATCTATAATTTCTTCGCCGCCTTCCATTTTAATTGAATGCGCTCCAGCTTCTTTCATAATTCTGATGGCACTGTTCAATGCTTCTTTAGAGTTTCCTTGATAGGATCCAAAAGGTAAATCGACCACCACCAAACTTCTTTTTACAGCTCGAATAACAGATGAAGCATGATAAATCATTTGATCTAAGGTAATAGGCAAGGTTGTTTCATGGCCAGCCATTACATTGCTTGCACTGTCGCCCACCAATAAAATATCAATGCCAGCATCATCTAAAATAGTAGCCATCGAAAAATCGTAGGCAGTTAACATTGATATTCTTTCGCCACGTTGTTTCATCGCTAATAAAACATGCGTAGTTATTTTCTTGAATTCTTTGTTTTCGTTATAAGTACTCATTTACTTTTTTCAGATTAGATAACAAATGTAGTCAATAAATTAAAATAATAAAGGCAATTGTTTCTTATTGAATTCGTATGAAAAGGGTCGATTTATTATCTTCATCACTCAATAAAATAATATGCAATTTGGCTTTGATTTTTTTGTCGATATCAGTATATCCAGTATCTCGAACATCTCCATTAAAATTGTCATATTCTTTTTCTCCAGATCGGTCATCGCTGTCCCAGTTTGCACCTAAACAGGCTTCAATTTCTGCTTGAATATTATCATATACTATCATTAAATCTTCATAGTCTGAGGATGTTTTAAGCTCAGCTATAAAAGCCCTTTCGTTGTTATACCAATTTAAATAATTTTTTCGGGCACCTTTTAATTTAAATTTTGAATCATTTATTTTTTTAGTTGCATTGGTTTCATTTCCTTCTATGGATTTGAAATTTTTATCATGGGCAATTTTTAGTAATTGATTGATTTGGCTACACAAATCTTTTGAGGATTTTGTAACTACTTTATCCTCATTTTCTTCTTTTTCTATTGTTTTTTTTGTTGGTTTCGATTTTACAATTGGTTTTTCTACTGCCACTTTTTCGGTATCGTCAATATCCTCTTCTTTTACCATTTCTTTTTTGATATTTGTTTTAGGGACATGTATAATGCCATCTTGTTTTGGCTCAACAATGGGCGCTGCTTTTGGTTCTTTAACTTCCGTTTTTATTGGCTCTTGGGTTAATATGGCATCCTCTTTTTTGCCAATAGTGGTGTTGGTTTTTTCTCCTGATTTTGTATAAATGGCTACGAGTTTAGTAAAATTACTGGCAAATGCATTGCTGTTCATTTCATTTCCAAAAAAGAATGAAGCCACATTTATTTGTGTAACCTGTGTGTTGTTTTTGATTAACGTCATGCAGCCGTTTTGTAATTTACAAGCAATATCGACGCTGTAGCCTTCTGTATTTTTAGTCACTTTTACGGTGCCGACATCTTCCAGCTTAAATCGTTGCATAATGCCATCTTGCGTTTGGTCAACGGTGCCAGTTTTTTCATAAAAATTAAATGCATTGTACGAACCTTGAATACTTGCATTGATGTTTCTGACTAATTCAGCTGGGTTATTTTGAGCATTTAAATACTGAAAACTGAATAAGGAGAGAAGAATAAAGGAAAGAGTCGTCCGCATTTTATTTTTTTTACTACTACAATATTAAGTAAAAGAATAATAAATAAAGAATAATAAATAAAGAATAATGAATGAAGAATAATGAATAATAAATAAAGAATAATGAATAATGAAAAGTGAATAATTTTATTCATTTCTCTTTACTTCTTACAAAAGGCAATAGAAAATAAACAACTAATTTTCATTAAACAAAAAACGCTTCCAAATTGGAAGCGTTTTTTTGTTTAAATGTTCGATGAGTTTGTACATTGTAAATCTCAAATCGCTCTTCTCAAATCTCTCTTCTAAATATTTATAAACCATAAAATACGTTGTGCAAAATCGCCCCATTGTGCTGTATTTTCTTTAATGGACGTGCTTAATTCGGTCATTGTTTTTTCCGTTCCTTTTGTTGGTGCTTCAATTATTTTTTCATCCGCAACAAAGTTGTCGACTTGTGTGGCAAAATACGTGATGTTTAAACGAGGCATCACAATTCCTAAAACCATTCCCGGTAAGCCATTAAAACTTTCGGGACCACCATTGGCAATAATGGCATCGGAGTAATAGGCAATCACATACACCGAATCCATAATGATGGTTTCGGCTCTTCTGCAACTATAACCGGCAATCGTTTTAAAATCTTCTTTTATTATCCATTCAAATTTTTTAAATGAATCTTTCATTAAATAGGTTTTTTCAAAAACCTTTTTTTCCGCAATTGTTTGTTGCGTTTCATAATTATTGAAAATAATATTTCGCTCAGAAGGTAAATTGCCCATCATGCTTTTACTTTCAGTGATTCCATCTTTAGCAGGTTTATAAATACTTCGTTTGTCGGTAAAAGTCAATTCAAAAATATCGGTTTTGTATTTCGACATTTGTTTTTTAAACATATCAATCATAGAGGCCATTTCGGGTCTGTCCTTCAACATGCCATCCATTTGTTTGTGCATATTTAATTTGCGCTCAAAGGTAATTTTGCCTTTAAAAATTATCGCTGGCTTTGTTTCTGTTTTGGTTTGTGCATTGAGTAATGTAAAATTTGTACTTACTACGAACAGGAGTGCTAAAATATTTTTCATGTTTTTTGAATGCTTCTTTTCTATTTTTTGATGTAATCATTTTAAGTAATCCTTATCCTTTTTTAGGAAGAGATGAGGACATGGGTTGAATTATCTTCTTCTTCCACCACCTCCACCAGTTCTTGGTGGTCTGCCATTCATTTGAGGCATTTTGCCCGGTTTTCCTTTGGTTTCAGCCATGGCGCCATGTTTAAAATTATATACAAAACCAACCATCCAATATCTTCCCAACGTAAGAAAATTTCGTTCTGTATTGTAATTATTGGTAGTCGTTCGTTCATATCCTCTATTTTGATTAAGGATATCATTGATGCTGAATTTCAAATCTAAATTTTTCTTTGGCAATACTTTGTAAGTAGCATAGGCATTCCAAATAAATCGAGAAAATTTGTTTGGATATGGTGCCACCGGTGGATTATAAATGTAATCTACATCTGAACCAATTTCTAAATTTTTAAAATACTTAATTAATGAAAAAGTTGGATTCAATGAAATGAATTTTATTTCTCTCGCATCTTTTAAGGTACTTTTTGAGTTGTTGTAAATGGTACCAAACTCGAATGATGAATAAATGACATTTTCTTTGGAATAGGTTAATCCAGGAGTTACTGTTAAACTGTAATTGGTTGTAACACCATTTACATTATTAATGATATTGGGGTTGTGCGATAAATTCCCATTCATATTTATTTTTCCTTCAAATTTTGATTTTGGAATTCTTGCACTGTAACCTCCCCACATCGACACATTGTAATAGCCATTTAAATTTACATATTCATTAATGATTCGTCCTAATTCATCAAACGTTCTATTGGTTGA
>JBILBN010000115.1:0-5351 GCA_044353665.1 Chitinophagaceae bacterium
TTCAACATTTCCAAATCCATCAATTAATTTTAAATCTAACGCTGCTTTCCCGCTATACACATGCCCTTGTGCTAAATCTTCAACTTGTTGCATGGTTAATTTTCTTGCATTTGCTACACGAGATTTAAACAAGGTGTAGGTAGTATCTAAAAATCCTTGAATCCAATTGCGTTCAAAATCCGACATTGGCCGTGTAAGATTAGGAAAATCGGCATGTTCAGCTGTTTTTACTACATCAGTAGTAATTCCTAATTTATTTTTATACATATCACCAATGTTAAACATAACGCCTACTACACCAATCGAACCTGTTAATGTATTTTGGTCAGCAAAAATACTATCTCCAGCGCACGACAAATAATATCCACCACTTGCAGCATAGTTACCCATGCTCACTACAATTGGTTTTACTTTGTTTAATTCTTCCAACTCATGATACATGACTTCACTTGCCAATGCACTTCCCCCTGGTGAATTAATCCGTAAAACAACTGCCTTAATATTTTCGTCATTTTTAATTTTACGAATGTTTTTTGTGAATGTTTTTGAGAAAATTTCTTCATCTCCTTCGCCATCATAAATGGCTCCATCTGCATATAAAATAGCGATTTTATCTTTCCCAGTTTTTTCTAAAATCGTTTCTGCATAATCATCTGGCGACACAAATGAAATTTTATCTTTTTCGTTAATCGCTAATTTATTTTTCATCGATAATTCAACTTCATCGCCATAACGAGTGCCGTTAATTAATTTATAAGACACTGCATCTTTAGGAAATTTGATGGCCCCCTCATTTGCCATCTTTGCTAATGTAACCGTATCTAAACCAGATTTTTTTGAAATAGAGATTAATAACTCCGAATAAAAATCATTCAATAAAGCGGTCAATTGGAAACGATTGGCATCACTGAAATTTTCTCTTGAATAGGGTTCATGTGCGCCTTTAAATTGCCCACAATGAAAAGCTTCTGTTTTTACATCTAATTTTTCTAATGTTCCTTTATAAAACATGCCTGCAATAGCCAACCCTTTAAACTCAATGCCTCCAGAAGGATTTACAAATGAGCTATCAGAAACGGTTGACATATAAAGTGATTTTTGATCGGCAATTTCGCCATAAGAATAGACAAATTTTTTGCTTGTTTTAAAATCTTCAACGGCGTCTTTAATTTCTTGTAACGTAGCCCAACCAATAGGACTCATGCCTAATTTGATATAAATTCCTTTGATATTCTCATCTGATTTTGCTGCTTTAATGGATGCCAAAACATCATTTAGTCCAATAATTGAAGTTGGTTGACCTGACAAGACACCTAACTGATTTTCTTTTGTTTGCTCAGCAATATTTTCATTCAAATCGAGATAGAGAACAGAATTTTTCTCAACAGTTGTTTTTTCATTGCTTGCACTACCGGCTATAATTCCTCCAAAAACTACAAAAATAAGCAACACAAAAATAAAAGAGCTGACAAAAGATGCGAAGAAAAATTTAAAGAATTGTTTCATAATTTAATATCATATTTGTAAACAAATGTATTTAAAATATTTTTTAATTTCAACGTTAGTTGTATGAATGGTATTTATATTATTATAGGTGGCAATTTAGGCGATAGATTGGCTTTAATAGAAGATTGTAAGCATAAAATTGAAAAAGAGATTGGCATTATTTCAAGATCTTCCTCTATTTATGAAAGTGCATCGTGGGGCGAAACCGACAATCCTAATTATTTGAATCAAGTACTTTATATTGAAAGTAATTTTTCGGCAAAAGAGGTGTTAGAAAAAGCCCTTGAAATCGAAAAGGAACTCGGCAGAACGAGGGATAAAAAATGGGAATCGAGATTAATTGATATTGACATTTTATTTTTTAATGAAGAAATTATTGATGAAAAGAATTTAAAAATACCACACCCACATTTACAAAATAGAAAATTTGTGTTGGTCCCATTAAATGAAATTGCCAATAAATTTATTCATCCAGTTTTTAAAAAAAGTGTTTCTTATTTACTTTCTATATGCCAAGACAAACTAAAAGTTACTGTAATAATTTCAAAACTATAATTATTACTGACTACCGACATCTGACATCTGACTTCTGATTACAAAATCGTCTACATTCGAAAACAAAAATTCAGGATATAAATCTGCAAATTTCTTTTTAATTAAACCACCCATTAAAGGTCGTTTTGCAGGTTGCTTCATTTCTTCTGTTGTGATTGGAATTAAATTATAATCCGCATTTGGAAAATGTTTTAAAACAGTCAAAGCCAATTCTACACGATTTAAAAAATCTGTCGATGCCATGTGATAAATTCCTGAATGATTATCTTTCAATAATAAAAACATCGCCCTAGCTACATCCCAAGCATTTACTGGTGTAGCATATTGGTCTATAGGTAATTTTAAAGTTAACTTCTCTCCTTTTTTGCATTGCTCTACTATTCTTGAAACAAAATTTTTATTTCTTTCTTCATTGCCATAAACATTCGTTACCCGAAGCACCAAGTGATTGGGACTATTTTTTAAAACCATTTGCTCAGCCTCTAATTTATGTTTTGCATAAATGCCTAATGGATTTACTTCATCATCTTCTCTATAGGGTCCATGCGCTCCATCAAAAACATAATCGGTAGAAATGAAAACAACTTTTGCGTTTATTTCGTTGGCAATCATCAATAAATTTTGAGTTGACAAAACTGTTTTTTGATAGCTTTCCTCAATATGATCTTCGCAATAATCAACATGCGTTAATGCACCACAATGTACAATTACATCTGGTTGAAATGCTTTCACATCAAAATTATGCTCGTTATTTGGGTTTAATGTATCAAAAAAAACAGTATGCTTCGTTGGATATGAAAAATAAGAACCAATCGCATTTGTGCCTTGTTCAATAAAATGTTTTAAGCAATTGCTTCCAACTAATCCTGATGCACCTGAAATGAATATTTTCATTGGGCAAAAATACATGTTAAACGTTTATTTAAACGCAAAGAATTGGAAGAAAATACAGCGAAAAGAATTTAAGGCCTACAAAATAAGCAAAAAAGCAATAAACATCTTTACCTCTTTATAAAACCTTCAACTTAAAATAAAATAAATATCACTTATATTCTTTGCTAAGCCTTATAATTCGTTGCGTTTAAATAAACGGACTTTGAAATTCTTCAAACCCTTTAAACTCTATGTCTCTTAAAGATACAATTGGATTTTCAATACCCCAATCTAAACCAAAACTGGTGTGCAAAATGCCATCATCTGCCTCTCTATTATTTTCTGATGAAACAAAATAAAATGTGGTGGCTTTATCAGTCAAGGTTTTAAATCCATGTGCAAAACCAGACGGGATATAAATAGCTGTATTATTTTCAAAAGATAATTCTGCACGCACATATTGACCATAGGTTGGAGAATTTTTACGAATATCTAAAGCCACATCTACAATTGTACCTTCAGTACAAAATACAATTTTTGCATGATCATATGGTGGGTGTTGAAAATGCATTCCTCTAATCACATTTTTGTTTGAGACAGAATAAAAACTTTCTTTCATTTCAAAATCAATTCCTGCATTTTTTAATGAAGTTGCATGAAATGTTTTTACAAAAGTGCCTCTTGCATCTTCAGCGCTAAATTGTTTTATTAATTTAACGTCTGGTATTTTTGTGTTAAGTATTTCCATTGCCTCCCTGCCCTCCAAAGGAGGATTCTATATTAAAATTGGTTAAAGTAGTTGTTTATTTCTGCTGTACATTTTGAGGTTGCATCTTCTTCATTTACATACCATAAAACAGTATTTTGTATCGCTTGTTTGGCATTCCATTTTGGCAACCAATTCAATGCTGTTTTTATTTTAGAAATATCTAGCATTAAGGTTGCTGCTTCGTGCAATTTGGGTGCTTCTTTAGCAATTTCATATTGTCCTTTTTGCATGGTTTCAATGGCAATTTGTGTTAAACTTTCAACAGACAATACATCTTCTTTTTCTGGACCAATATTATAACTTGTTGCAAATGCCGTAGGGTTTTCAAACGCTTTTGTTGCCACTAAAAGATAAGCCCCAAGTGGTTCCAACACATGTTGCCATGGACGAGTTGCTAAAGGATTTCTTAAAATCAACGTTTCATTTTGCTGTATTGATTTTATGATATCTGGAATAATTCTATTGTCTGCATAATCACCTCCACCAATTACATTTCCGGCTCTCATACTTACAATTACTTTTTGATGAGCATCATAATTTTTAGGATTAAAAAATGAATTTCTATACGATGAAATAACTATTTCACAAGCTGCTTTACTTGCCGAATAAGGGTCATAACCACCTAATTTATCATCTTCATGAAATAATGAATTATCATCATGATTTTCATAAACTTTATCTGTTGTAATCATGACAGCCACACAAGGTTTTTCTAGTCCTCTAATGGCTTCAAGTAAATTGGCTGTTCCTTGCGTATTTACTTCAAATGTATACAGTGGTTTTTCGTATCCTTCAATAACCAAAGGTTGGGCAGCCAAATGAAAAATATAATCTGGTTGAAAATCTAAAATTTCTTTTTCCAAAAAATCAGCACCACGTAAATCATGAATAATGGAATTGCACAAACGATCTCCATTTATTTGATTGTATAAATCAATTTCTTTTTGGGGCGCTAAAGAATAGCCTTTAATATCAGCTTTGCACATTGCTAAAATTTGCAAAAGCCAGGAACCTTTAAAACCAGTATGACCTGTTAGGAATACTTTTTTCCCTTCAAAATGGTTTTGAAAATGAGCTAAGCTTACCATGTTTTCCAAATTGGATTAGTTTCCCATAATTTTTCCAATTCTTCTTTATCTCTCATAGTGTCCATTGCTTTCCAAAACCCACGATGTCTATAGCCTACAATTTGTGTTTCATTTGCCAAATCTAGCATGGGTTGACGTTCCCACATTACATCATCTAAATTTTCATTCGTCAAATACTTTTCAATTTCGGGTTGAATAACAAAAAAACCTCCATTAATCCACGTACCACTATCTTCTGGTTTTTCTTCAAATTGCAACACGGTTCCATCGTCATCCATTTTCACCACACCAAAGCGGCTAGTAGGTTGCACCGTTGTCATGGTGCAAACTTTGCCATGTGTTTTATGAAATTTCACCAATTCTTTAATATTTACATCAGAAACACCATCACCATAAGTCAACATAAAAGGCTCATTATTAGTAAATGGCAGCACTCGTTTTAAACGCCCAGCGGTCATCGTATTGACACCTGTATCAATCATCGTTATTTTAAATGGTTCTGCATTTGCATTGTGAATTTCCATTTTATTATCCTTCAAATCGATGGTCATATCGGCATA
>JBILBN010000116.1:0-5207 GCA_044353665.1 Chitinophagaceae bacterium
CCAATATTTTTCTGAATAATTTCTAAATTTATTTTCTAATAAATTCATTTCTGTATGATGATAGTCTGCAGCAGAAACAACAATATCGGTATTCATCATTTCATCATTTACAACAATGCACTCACATTTGTTTGATGTGCCGATTGAAATTTTCTGAACATTCGCATTGGTATGATAAGTAACGCCTAATGATTTACCAAGTGCTACCATGCCATCAATAATTTTTCCCATGCCACCCATAGGATACCAAGTACCCAATTTAATATCGGCATAGTTCATCATGCTATATAATGCTGGCGTTTCTTCAGGCATTGCTCCCAAAAATAAAACTGGGAACTCTAATAAGCGAATTAATTTAGGGTGTGTAAAATATTTTCTTATATGCACAGAAAAAGACTGAAATAAATCGATGCTGAAAATGTTCGAAAAGATTTTTTTGTTCACAAACTCAAATATAGATAGGCAAGGGGTGTGCACGAAATCATTCATTCCAACACTGTATTTTTTTTCAGCCTCTTCTAAAAATAAATCTAGTTTTTGGGCTGATCCTAATTCTATTGTTTCAAACATATTTCTAAAATCCTCATAATTCGAAGGGACGTCTAAAATATCATCTGCACCAAAAAATATTCGGTAGGAAGGAGTCAACCTTTTTAATTCATAATAATCGGAACACTTTTTTCCAAATGATTCAAAAAAATGATCAAATACATCAGGCATCCAATACCAACTAGGGCCCATATCAAAACGGTATCCTTGAGTTTCCATTACTCTTGCACGTCCACCTAAGTGCTCGTTTTTTTCGTATACATTTACTTCGTGCCCTTGTTGAGCTAAATAACATGCAGTTGAAAGTCCAGCAAAGCCACTGCCTATGATTGAAATTTTTTTTGACATGTTATTTCCTTTTTCTGTTGTATATTAACTAAAATAAATATAATTTCTTTATTTTGATGCAATTATATATAGAATAATCAATGATATGTGATTAGTTAAATATAATGTTTAACAAATATATTAAAAAATTAACCGAAAAGCTATAGGCGTTAATGATACTATATAGATTAAAGTCCATTATTTTTTTCGTAACTATTCTTTTTATGCAATGACCAATTTTTTTTAAATATAATGGTTAAGTAGCAGCATTTAATTGTTGAGTAATTATTCATTCAATCAGTAAAATAACAAGAATTTTAATAAATTCCATAATGGAATTACCTAAGTTGATTATTTAAGTTGCTTATCATAAAACTGTTTATTCATAATATTGCTCGTACAAAGCAATATGAATACCTTAATTTCCAAAAAACTATAATTCCAGTTAAGTTGTCGAGCCATTTTGCTCTATTTTTGCAGCAGCAAGGAAATCAATAAATTAAAGTTATGATGAAAAAATTATTTTTTATTTTCCAATGCAGCTTTCACAAAAGCTACAAATAATGGATGCGGATTTTCTACTGTAGATTTTAATTCTGGATGAAATTGAGCACCTACAAAAAAAGGATGATCTTTAATTTCTACAATTTCAACTAAGCCTGTTTTAGGATTTTTACCAACAATATTCATTCCTGCATTTTCAAATTGTTCAATGTACTGATTATTGAATTCCCAACGATGGCGATGTCTTTCAGAAATGTATTTTTTCCCGTATGCCTCAAACGAGTTGCTTCCTTCTTGAATTTCACAATCATATGAGCCCAAACGCATTGTGCCTCCCATTTGAATAATATTTTTTTGGTCTTCCATTAAATCAATAACAGGATAAGAAGTGTGAATGTCCATTTCAGTAGAATTGGCAGTCGTAAAACCTAACACATTTCGTGCATACTCGATCACACAGCATTGCATTCCCAAACAAATTCCAAAGAACGGAATTTTATTTTCTCTAATGTATTTAATCGATTCAATTTTTCCTTCAATACCTCTGTTGCCAAATCCTGGAGCCACTAAAACACCATCTAATCCACTCAATTTTTCTTTAACATTATCTGCAGTTACATATTCCGACTGAATATTTTTGATAATTACTTTACATTCATTCATAGCACCTGCATGCACAAATGATTCTAATATCGATTTGTATGCATCTTGCAATTCAACATATTTACCAACTAATCCTATAGTTATTTTATGTTTTGGATTTTTCAATTTCATTAAAAATACTTTCCAATTATCTAAAATTGGTTCATGTCTTAATGGTAATTTTAATTTTTCTAAGCAAATTACATCCAAATTTTCACGCATCATATGTAATGGAACATCATAAATGGTTTCGGCATCTGCTGCTTCTATTACAGAATCTACTTGAACATTACAAAATAATGCTATTTTACGCTTGATGTCGCCATTGATAGGTTCCTCTGTTCTGCAAACAATAATGTCGGGTGACAACCCGTTTTC
This sequence comes from Chitinophagaceae bacterium, assembly GCA_044353665.1. Lineage (GTDB taxonomy): Bacteria > Bacteroidota > Bacteroidia > Chitinophagales > Chitinophagaceae > OLB11. The sequence continues at coordinate 2,401 of JBILBN010000116.1, forward strand.
ATTCATTAATTTAACAGAGTGTTGGGTTGGTTTTGTTTTTAATTCTTTAGCCGCTTTTAAGTAGGGTACTAGGGTTAAATGAACAACGAGCACATTTTCTCTTCCATTTTCCCATTGCAATTGACGAATCGCTTCAACATAAGGTAAGCTTTCAATATCTCCAACAGTTCCACCTATTTCTGTAAGCACGATATCAAAATCATTTTCAGTTGCTAACAAGGTAATCCTTCTTTTTATTTCATCAGTAATATGAGGGATTACTTGAACTGTTTTGCCCAAATAAACACCAGCACGTTCATTGTTTATCACATGTTGGTATATTCTACCAGTAGTTACATTGTTTGCTTGAGAAGTAGGCGTACTTAAAAAACGCTCATAATGGCCTAAATCCAAATCGGTTTCAGCACCATCATTGGTTACATAACATTCGCCATGCTCATAAGGGTTTAATGTTCCAGGGTCAACATTAATATAAGGATCTAATTTTTGAATAGTCACTTTGAAGCCTCTAGCTTGTAATAATTTAGCCAATGAAGCAGCAATTATTCCTTTTCCCAATGAAGAGGTAACCCCACCGGTTACAAATATGTATTTTGCCATAACAATATGTATTTTGCATGACCTTTTTTAATAATTATTCAATAAAATAATGGAAAAAATTTTGAAGGTCGGACAAAGATAAAATATATTTTCAAGCAAATACGAAAACGGTAAAAAATGTGGAAACCTTTTTTATTTATCTTAATAATCTATTTTTATATGCCTTTTTACATAAAAAAAATATAAAGTCGTATATTTATTTGTAATTATGGATTACATTTAGAAATATTTGTAAAAATAATTAATTAAAATACAATTATTGTCATAAAATAAAGTTTACAAATAAAGAACTAAATAAATAATTTGAATGAAATTTAAAGCGCCAGTTAACATAAAATGGGTAGCCGAATTTATAGGGGCAAAATTAATTGGAGACGAGACTATCCAAGTTGATGGACTGAATGAAGTTCACAAAATAACAATAGGCGATATTTCATTTGTAGATATTGAAAAATATTATGCTCGTTTGTTAGAAAGTATTTGTAACGCTATCATTATCAATAAAGAAGTAGAATGTCCGACTGGTAAAGTATTATTAATTGTTGATAAACCCATTGAGGCATACAACAAATTAGTAGCTCACTTTATGCCTTTTGTGCCTGCAACTAAAATGATCGCAGACACTGCTATTATAGGCGAAGGAACAATTATTCAACCAGGTGTATTTGTTGGAAATCATGTAAAAATTGGAAAAAATTGTACCATACATCCTGGAGTAGTTATATATGATGGAACAACGATTGGGAACAATGTAAATATTCAAGCCAATTCAGTAATTGGAGGGGACGCTTTTTATTTTAATAAAAGAAAAGATGAGGAGATTATGTATCTGAAACTGGAAAGTTGCGGTACCACGATTATTGAAGATGATGTAGAAATAGGCGCTTGTTGCACCATTGACAGAGGCGTAAGCGGAATAACAATTATAGGAAGAGGAACTAAATTTGATAATTATATTCATATTGGACATGGAACCATTGTTGGAAAAAATTGTTTATTCGCAGCTCAAGTAGGTGTTGCAGGTAAAGTAATAATCGGTGACAATGTATTGTTATATGGTCAAGTGGGCGTTTCTAAAGATTTAGTTATTGAAAGCAACACCGTTGTATTAGCAAAAAGTGGCGTAGGAAAATCATTGCCAGGTGGAAAAGTATGGTTTGGTATTCCTGTACAAGATGCTAAGGAGAAAATGGAAGAACTTGTTTGGGTAAAACGAATCCCTGAGTTATGGGATAAAGTGAAGTCTGATTTTTAATTAAATAGACATGATTTTAATAAATCTAGAAAAATAGTTGACAATTGAAACTATTTTTCTAATTTTACGCGTATATGAAGAAATTTATTTTAGTAGCATCCATAATTGCTATATCTATTCAAGTATCAGCACAAGTTTATGGCCCATTTTATGGTGCAAACGTTTTTGTAAATAAATCTAATCTTTTCAATTCAGATGATTTAAGAGCAGATAGTTTTCAAACCTACAAAATGACAGCTTCTTTTGCAGGAAATTTTGAAATTGGCTACTTATATCAAAATGGACTTTCCGTAGCTACTGGAATTCAATATGGAACTTGTAATCAACAATATGCAGGATCAGATAATTATTATCCCTATAATTTAACAGGTACTACCAAAACATCGTCTATCAGAATTCCTGTTATTTTTGGAATTCAAAAAATGAACGATAAGAAGTTGAAATTTTTATATACTGTGGGTTTTTATTATTCATACAATACCGCATATTCTGATAAATGGGAATTAACGAATAAAGTTCCAATTAACAATGTAACTCAAACACAAACATATACGCTAAAAGACGATATTATTTCATACGAAAACAATATCAATAAACAAGCTAATTACAGCGCTAATTTAGATAAAAGACCTTATCAACGTCATGGTTTAGGGGCTTTAGGTTCTGTAGGGATTAAATATCAATTGAAAGAAAAATTAGAATTTATAGCTCAATTGAAGTGTGAATTTACAGTCACCAATGCCGAAATTACAGATGAAATTCGTTTTATCCCGATCAATGACCCTTTATCATTTCCTTACAGTGGGCATGCTTTTCAAAACTATGCAAAATTTATGGATGATAAAAATTCCAATTGGAACCGAGCATCAACACATCCCTTTAATTTAGGAATTTCTGTTGGCGTTCGATATTATCTTTTTGATTTTTAATTATAAAATACATCTTTAAAAAA
>JBILBN010000117.1:0-5152 GCA_044353665.1 Chitinophagaceae bacterium
AATCGCAAAAATTTTTACTAAAATGCAAATTTCATACTTCCAAAAAGTCCAAAACGCCTAATTTGAGAATCGTTGGTAGGAGTTCTATAAGGCAATACTCTCCAAACGAAATCAATGCGAAGTACTTTTAAAATATTTTCTAATCCAGTGCCAACCTCTAAATAAGGACTTTTAGAAAGCGTTTGAAAAGCATAACCTTTGTTTAAATTTAATAACTGATTAGATTTGCTTAAACCTCCATAAACTGTTTTTGCATTCCAAAAGCACCTAATTTTCATTTTTTCAACATAAGGAATATATTTAAAAAACAAACTTCCCATGTTGTGTTCCAAAATAACGCCTGCATATTTATCGCTGATATATTCATATCGATACATCATATTAAAGGCGCGATTGTTGTAATAATAAAATTCATTGCCTGGATGCACTTCTAAAATAGAGTAGGGCACATTACCCATAGTTCGACCAGCAAAAACATTGTAATAAAGAGATCCAAAATGCTTTAACGATTGATTGTCAGATATTGACATTCGTATTTTTTGATAACTATATTGGCCTCCAAGCATACTTTTTATTCCAATGCCTCCATATAATTTTAGTAATGGATATTTTGTACCTAAACTTGTTCTGTAATAGTTTCCTTCAACAAATTCTTCTTTATACGCAAATCTTAGTTCCAAGCCCAATTCAGATGTTTGAATAGAGTTATTGTTAACTTCATTAATTTGTGATAATATTTCTGTTGAAGGTAGAGGAGAATAAGGAGTAAATGTTTTTCTTTCAAAGGATAATAAGTGGCTAAAACCGCTGTAGTAACTATTGAAAAATTCGATACGTTGTTTATCTACAAATGCTAATTTCCAAGGAATGTTTTTCTTTCTTCCAATAGATGAAAAAATATTGTCTATCGATCTTGTTTCGTCGTATTGATTGGTATTGTTTTCTAAATCATGTTTCACTTCTGCAAATACATACATCCTTGGTTTCCGTTTTAAAATCCACAATGCACTTCCATAATATTTAAACCGATCATCTTTAGTACCATAAGCAACATAACCTTTTAAGTAAATATTTTTAAATAATTTAGGTGTTGTACCAATCGAAAATCTAAATCTTGGTCCTTCTACGGAATTATTACTGTACGAATTATAAAAAGAGCCTAACTCTAAAGGACCAAATTCTTTAATTCCTGAGGTCAAAAAATAAACACCATTATAATATTTTTTATAGATAGGCAAATTTTGAATCGTGTCTATCATTTTATAAATGGCTTTTTCATTTTTAGACAATGAGTCGTGCCGAACTTCATTCCAATAATTCTCATTTCTACTTAAAGCGTCTTTATCAATTTTAGTATCATCTTTGTTTTCTTTATTATTCACAACATCTTCGATACTGCTGCTATTCACTATTATGTTTTTATACGTAGTGGTTTTTCTTCCCAAAAAACCAGCAATTTTGTCGCCTTGTGGAGGTAAAAAATCTACGAAATATTTATCTTTTGTGAGAAACCAAAGGGTATCTTCAAAGTTGGTAAATTCTTGTAACATGGTGACTTTATTTACCCAATTAATATTTTGTTCTTTAGTCACAATCATATTAATTTTTTGAATTGCAAAATCCGTGTCATGTATCCAGCAGTCTCCATTAAATGTATGTTCACCATTTCTTTTTGGTGTAAATGCTACATGATAACAGGTTTTGTTGTTTATAATTTGGGTATCCACAATTTCGTATCTATAAAATAACGGGGCATCATTTGCTATAGGACTTATGAAATCGATATTAAAAATAGAAATGGCATTTTTATACACATTAATGTTTTGATACATTGAGCCCAACATTTTAGTAACACTTTCATTTTTGTAACCCGAAATTCGAGAACCTTTTATGAATTCTTTTGTTTTTTTAGGTTTTTTTTGATAATAAAAATCTGAAATTGTTTCAGTTAAAAATAAGGGCAAAAAAGGTTTTTCTTCACTCGATGAGTCAATAAAATTTTGTATAAAATTAAATTTTTTTAATATGCCATTTTCTTTAAATGACTTTTTAGGTATTTTATTAATGTCAATTTCTAGTTTGTTATAAACTTCGTAACTATAATTGTTTGCTTTATCATAATTATTTAAATATTTATTTTTAATTACTTTTTTTATTAAAGTTAAACCAGGATTTTTATCATATTTAAATACGAAATTTTTCATTTGAATAGAAGATCTTTCCATTTCAATTTTATAAAAAGATTTTTCCTTAGAGGTATTTAATACAATATATTTTTTTCCATACCCAATGCTTGAAATAATCATGGTATCCAAATTGCCTTCATTTGAAATAAATGTAAATTTCCCGTCAATATTAGCTCTTGTTCCTTTGCTTGAATGCGAAAAAGAGATGGTTGCAAATGAAAGTGGTTCTGATGTGGTGAAATCTTTTATAATTCCTTCTATGATTATTTTTTTCTGCGTCGAATGAATAGTATCACTTGAGGTTATTGATTTTAAAGTATCAATTTTAGAAACGATTGAATCATTTTTAAGAACAAGAGTATCTGCTATTTGAGAAAATACAACAGCAGGAAATAGTAGGAATAAAAGAAGTAGGTTTTTTTTCATGTTTTTTAAAAATCAGTAGCTAATGAAAAATGCAACATCGGTTTTTTGCCACCATTTACTCTCCAAGCAAAGTCGGTTCGTATAAAGTAGCCAAGTATTTTAGTTCTTATTCCTGTGCCGTAACCTAATGCAAAAGAATTGTCTATATAAACTAGTACTCCCTTGTCGGCACTTCCATAAATTGATTGGCTCACTACATTTTTAGCAGTAGGATAAAAGCCTTTCCATGCAGTTCCAAAATCTGCAAATAAAATAAATTGTAAATTCTTAATAAAACCCGACTTGATGTTTTTCTTAAAAAATGTATTGTAAATAGGCAGCCTGAACTCTTCATTATAAATTAAATAACTGCTGCCATTTAAAAAACCATCTTGATAACCTCTCAAATTAGTGGACTTAGCTTGAAAAGCATAATTTTCTGTAAAGTCAACCGCTGTATTCGCTTCTTGTTTAGGACTTAAATCATTATCAATACCACCTAATTTATAAATAACTTTTGCATTGCCTATACTGTGCGCTCCCACCAAACGATGGGCAAAAATAATGTTTTTATAAAGGGTAGAATATTTTCTAGCATCATATCCAATATTGAAAAAACTTTTTTTATCGGCTGAAAGTTTATATTGATATTCAGCAAAAAATTTATATCGACTTCCTTTGCGAATATTAATTAATGCAGGCATGGAGTTGTCGTAAATATATTCAACACGATTAACTGTCCAAAGTTGTTTTACAACGGGTTTTTCTAAACTTACTTTTTCGAGAGACAGAGTTTCTTTTCTATCATACCTAATTCCAGCGTAAACATGAATACTTTTTAAGATGCTGAAAGGGTAGGATATTTTAGCTTGTAAAAATTCTAATTTATTTTTTAAAACAAAATTAGGTTCTATTCTTGTGAAGTCTTCTTGAATACTCTGCTCTCCGTGATGAAAATATAATAATTCCCAATCAGTCCTTCTTCTGTAATTATTGAATTTGAAAAAGTAATCTTTTGAGTTTAAGTCTACCCCTAATCTTGCACCACCTGTGAGTTTGTAATCTTCTAAAATATCTGTTAAGGTAGATGTTAAAAAGCCAGATAAGGATGGGTTTTGATAACCCTGATTAGTTGCTCCAAAAACCTGATATCGAGTAAAAAGTAAGGTATTGTCTAAGGTAGTTTGTAAAAAGTCAGGTGTAAATGTTGTTTTGTATTTGTAGGTTTTTAATTTATTTACAGCTTCTGTGTATACTTCATAACGTTTTCCTGTATTGCTTTTTTGTTTTTTATTTTCTGTAAAAATAGTATTCAACATTGCAGAAGAACTGTCATTTTTAAAAGGAGTTTCATATTCCGAAAATTGAAATTCATTCAATTTTAAATCCTCTTTTTGCAGAGTATCTTGTTTTCCTAAATTTTGAAAATTAATGTTTTCTTTCTCTCTTTTTGAAAAATCGCTGCTGTATATTTTGTATTCATTGTTTGCTTTACTTAATTCAATAACACTTGCCGAATTTTGAATGTACTCTTGCTTTAAGGTATTGTAATGCAGTGGTGCATTTTGTATGACATCAAATGTGTCGTATTTATCACTTCTTTTTTGGGATTTTATGGTTTTTCTGACCAATATATTTCCTTCGTTGGTTAAATAACTAACATCTTCTGTTCCCCATTGCATCGGAAATTTTATTTCAGTTTCGGTATTGCTTAATTGGATTAAATTATTGCCTTTTGAAGGTTGATACAAAAACAAATTAAATTGGTTATTAAACGCATCACTTTTTGAATTTTCACCAATATAGGCCGATGTTCTGTTCGATAAAAATAAGATTCCAGAATAATTCATATTGTTTACAACCACTGGGTTTTTGTCGTCAAATAAATCATTGGTGATATTTTCAATTCGGTTATTGCTTAAGGATAATTTAAATAAATCGCTAGCCCCTTTTTTTATACCTGTAATGGCAACAGAGTTGTCATCATTCATAAAACACATTCCTGTTATTCTATCGATTTTAGTACGAGTAATAATTTTATTTTGCATTTTTCGCTCACCCGTTGTGTAAATTCTTATGTTGAGCTGATTTTTTTTCATGTATAAAATAGCTACTTTCCTACCACTTGGACTCCAGCTAATTAATGGATAATCGGGATCAGCTAATTCTTGCATGGCTCTAACACCTCCATCTATAATTGTATTTGTTTTTTGATATTTTACGTTATATAATTTAATTGAATATTGCCCATCTTTTTTTTCTACATAAGCAATATCTTTTCCTGATGGCGAAACTGCAATGTTCGAATATGTCGCTTCTTTTTTTAGTTTAATGGTTGCCAATACGGTTCGAATAGAATCGTTGATTGATAAATTTTCAGTTGCATTAGTTTCATAAAAAGATTTCCATTCAGACGATATTTCTTTATAGGGTTTTTTAAAAACTATTTGTAATGAACTTTGGATGCTTTTTCGATATCTTGTTAAATAAAGTAAATTGGAAATTTGATTTTCACCATATTGTAAGGCAACAAATCGCCAAAATGAATGACCAATTAAGGT
>JBILBN010000054.1:0-16680 GCA_044353665.1 Chitinophagaceae bacterium
AAAATACTTCCCAATAATAAAAAGATTGTGAGTAAATTTTTCCATTTGAAATTCCATTCATATTGAATAAATTGCATTACTGCTAAAATAATAATCATTCCAATATTTTTGAAAACGGATTGCAATGGAGTCATTGGAATATATTCTCCAAAACAGCCACAATTGCCCGACACACCATATTCTTTAATTACTAAAAATAAATACAATGTAAATGCGGTTAAAAGCGCAATTGAAAAAGGAATGGCAATTTTTTTTATTTTAAAATGAATAATAAATAGAATCCCCAAAAAAAATTCAAAGCCGATAAGAATTCGAGCAAACCACTCAGCCATAGTCCAATTAAGGAATGTAGTTTCTACTATTGTCCAGCCAAATTGTTCTAGTGTTGGTATTTTAGAAAATGCTGAAAAAATAAATGTTGCACCAATTGTAAGACTTAAAACAGTAAAGATTATTTTTTTATAGAGCGGATTCAAGCGTATACATTATTTAAGCAAATGTAACATTTTGCTTTTAATGTTTAGCCATTCAAATCAAAAAAATCAGCTAAAACTTTGAGTGATACATCATTTTGAGAAATTTTTATTTGGTCATTGACGTAAGAATAAAATTGCTCTAAATTAAAATTATCTAAATTTGACAATTCTTTATTGTAGCTTTTAAAAGCCATACTCCAATTGTTAAATTGCCGAATGTCACGTTCTGATTCTTGAATTTTAATAATGTTATCATGTCGTCTATCTATCGCTATTTTTTCAAATAACTCTAATACATCTTGTTTTTCACCTTCAATAATTTGGAAAAAATGTTTGTTACAGTATACTAGTATGCCAGTAATCTCAATTTCTGCATTATTTTTATTAGAACTTTCTAGAATAGATTTTATATCCTCATATTTTAAACAGTCACAGCTTGTGCTCACATAAGATAAATGATAAATTTTTTTCTCGTTCATTTCGTAAAAGTATCGTTATTTTTTAAATACATTTATTCTTAAAATAAATAGGTTATAAAGAGTGCCTTTTAATTTGTTAAAACTAATTATACATATCCTTTACTGAACCAAATCCAATAACATCTCTGACAATATCTTTTTCACGCATTTCAACTGCTTTAATAATTTTTGCGCTACCAAATTTATCTTTAATATCATAAACTGTTTTACGAAGAAAATCACGTTTAATGTTGTTATCAAACAATTCGTATTGTATGTTTTTATCTGTAATAAAATGATTAACAAGCACACCAATGGTTCTTAATTCGGGTGTAAATAGTCTAAAATTGCGTTCCTTTTCAGCATCAATTATTTTTTTAGAAAGAAATTTATAAATATCTGTTCCATCTTGCAAAGGTCTTGTCATATTAATCTGCGTATCCCAGCCAGCATAATTTTGATAGCTACAGGTAAATCCAATCGTTTTACAAAAGAAATGATGTTTTACCATTCTAGTCTCTAATTTCATGCAAAGTGATAAAAAAATGTCTTGCAATTCTTTCGGATTATTTCGTTGCTGTTGTGATAAAGTTCTAACTGCCGACATCGATTTATAGCCATTGCTGTAAAAATCAACTTCTGCAAAATTGAGTCTATAATGCCAATAATAACCAACTACACCACCCATAATTTTCTTTAATACTTGTGGCGATGTATGTCTCATTTCATAAGGTGTTTTTATGCCTGCTCGTCTTAATTTAGAAGCTGAGCGCTCTGCAATACCTGGTAAATCGGTTAGCTCGAGTTTGCGTAATACATCATCAATATTTTGTGCATTAATGTGCACTAAACCATTCGGTTTTTGCAAATCGGTGGCTAATTTTGCCAAAAACGTATTCGGTGCAATGCCAATGGAGCATTGCAACCAATCACCCACTTTTTCTTTAATGTCTTTTTTTATTTGATTAGCTAATTTATCCATGTCAGGATAGACTAATTTATAAGATGTTAAATTCACCACTGCCTCATCAATGCTTTTGGGTATTACATCTTCTGAATAACTGCGTAAAACATTCATAATACCAATATGAAATTTTCTGTAAATGGCTGATTTGGGCTCTACGCTAATAATATTAGGGCACAACATTCTTGCCTCTGGCATGCGCATGCCTGTTTTTACACCATGTAATTTTGCTTCAATAGAAGGCGCAATAATAACTCCATTAGAATGATTGCCACATACACCTATTGGCTTACCACGAAGCAAAGGATTTTCCTGTTGCTCACAACTTGCAAAAAAACTATTCATGTCAATAAATAACACAACTGCTTTTGGATTGGGTACTATATTATTTTTAAACTGCACAAGAGAATTCATATCGAAATTAATTGAAGGGGATACCATAAACAAACTTTGTGAATAAGTTTATCTTCCTTCAAAATTAAAAATCGGGTATGTAATGAGCTTACGTAGACAAAAGACTTATAAGTACGAGTAAAACGATTGATTCAATAAAATAAATTATTTCATTGATATCAATTCCCAACTGCCTTCTTCTATTTCTAATTGTAGTTGATTTTCATCCCAACCGCAATAACCTACGAATAATTTTAACCTATCTTCTTGAATGGTTTGAGTGTTTATATAATTAAGCACTTGTTTAAAATCGCCACCCCAATAAAATTGATTAGCAATATGTTTCCCTCCTTCAATTAAATCGGGTCGTTGATGAATAAAAAATAATTTTTCTTGTTCAACAGGGCCTCCTTCATATAATGGAAAAGGCAGACAATGCTGAAATTCTATTAATTCATTTAAATTTCTTAAAAAAGGTTTGTTTATGATAACTCCCCAAGCTCCTTTTTCGTTGACCTCACAAATGAGTAAGGTGCTATTTTCAAAAATGGTATCTGCTAATAAAGAGGTACTTTTTAAATGTTGTCCTGCTGTAATAATCATATTTTTTAGGTTTTGGTTATAATAAAGGTTGATGTTTCTTCAAAAATAAAATAGATTGATCGACTATAGCTTGCATTGCTGGAGGTAAAGTAGTTTCAATCCATGGGTGTTTTCTCCCAAAAACGTGGTCACTTTCGACTAAAAATAATTGTGCTTTGGGCTGCCACTCTTTGAGTTTTTGAGCTGCATGAAGGGGTACAGCCTCATCCTTTGTGCCATGACAAATTAAAATTGGAATGTTTATTTTTCGAATGTTTTTTTCAATATCTAAGCGTTCCTGATTGTCTCTGTAGTTTTTATATAATTGATAATATAAAGGCATTTGTTGATGTGTTCTTTTGTTGGTAATATATTGAACGCCTGTTTCTTGCCATTCGTTCATTTTTTCATTTGACCAATGATTCCAAGGACTTTTACATTCATCTACCGAAGCCCAAGTAATCAGGCTATTTATTCGTTCATCTTCACTCGTTTTTAATATCGCAATGCCTCCACCTCTGCTATGACCAATTAATGAAATTTGATGAATATCTAAGTGAGTTTTAAAAACGTTTTTTTTATCAACAACCCACTGAATAATTTGTTCTAAATCATATAATTCTTTGCTGTAATTATTATTTCCATAAGCTTCTAAATCGGCAAATGCTTCGGGAAAATCAGGAGTGGTTCCATTGTGTGATAAATTCATTTTAATAAAAACAAATCCACTTGCTGCAAATTCGTTGGCAATTAAATCGAAATTGCCCCAATCTTTAAATCCATTAAATCCATGCACATAAATAACAATAGGTTTTGCGAAAGCATCGTCATTAAAAAAAATATCTAATAACATGTCCCGGTTTTGAGAACCTTTAAGAAGGATATTTTTGATAGATTGCATACATAAATATAAAAAAATCCCTCTTCAATTGAAAAGGGATTTTATGATTAATATAAAATTAACTATTCTGAGACAGCAGCCATAGAATTTTGTTTATTAGAATTTTTACGTAAAACTTCATCTAATATAATTTTACGCATACGAATAAAGTTTGGAGTAACTTCAATACACTCATCAAATTCAATATACTCCATACACTCTTCAAGTGTTAATAATTTTTTAGGAGCCATTCGAGTTGCATCATCTGTTCCTGAAGCACGGTGATTGGTTAATTTTTTTGCCTCAACTGCATTAATCAACAAATCGCCTGGTTTAATATGTTCTGCAACAATTTGACCTGCATAAACTTCTTCTGTTGGATCAACAAAAAATGTTCCTCTGTCTTGTAATTTATCGATAGAATAACCTGTTGTAACTCCAGCAAATTTAGAGATTAATACGCCATTATTACGTCCAGGTATTGGACCTTTCCATGGTTTATATTCACTGAAGCTATGAGCCATAACCGCCTCACCTGCAGTACCAGTTAACATTTGAGTACGTAAGCCAATTAACCCTCTTGAAGGAATTTCAAATTCAATGTGTTGCATTGCACCTTTCGTTTCCATCACTTGTAATTCGCCTTTTCTACGCGTAACTAAATCAATTGCTTTACTTGCAAATTCTTCAGGAACATCAATCACTAAAATCTCATAAGGCTCACATGTTTTGCCATCTATTTTTTTAGTAATTACTTGTGGTTGACCAACCGTTAACTCGTAACCTTCACGACGCATTGTTTCAATCAAAATACCTAAATGTAAAATACCACGACCGAAAACTAAAAAGGTATCTCCACTGTCTGTATCTTCTACACGAAGTGCTAAATTCTTTTCAGTTTCTTTAATTAAACGATCACGCAAATGACGTGATGTAACAAATTTACCATCTTTACCAAAGAAAGGGGAGTTGTTGATACTGAAAGTCATGTTCATCGTAGGTTCATCTACTTTAATAAACGGCAAAGCTTCAGGATTTTCGGCATCAGCAATGGTATCACCAATATTAAAATCTTCAATACCAACTACTGCACAAATATCTCCTGCAACTACTTCAGTTACTTTTTTCTTACCTAACGATTCAAAAATATATAATTCTTTAATTTTTAATTTACGGTTGCTGCCATCTTCAGAAATTAAAGCAATTTGTTGTCCTTCTTTAATTGTACCTCTAGCAACACGTCCTACAGCAATACGACCTAAAAACGAAGAGTAATCTAAAGAAGTAATTTGCATTTGTAAATAACCTTCTGATACTTTTGGAGCAGGTACATATTTTATGATTCCATCTAACAATGGAGTAATGTCATCGCACTGAGAATTTTCGTGATTAAACCAACCATTTTTTCCTGAACCATAAAAAGTTGGGAAATCTAATTGTTCTTCAGAAGCACCTAATGCAAAAAATAAATCAAATACAGCATCATGAACTTCATCAGGACGACAGTTTTCTTTATCTACTTTATTGATAACCACAATTGGTTTTAAATTTAAAGCCAATGCTTTTTGTAGTACAAAACGAGTTTGTGGCATAGGTCCTTCAAAAGCATCTACTAATAAAATAACACCATCAGCCATTTTTAATACCCGTTCAACTTCTCCACCAAAGTCAGCATGCCCTGGAGTATCGATTACATTGATTTTTACATCTTTATAAACCACAGAAGCATTTTTAGAAAAGATAGTGATTCCACGTTCTCTTTCTAAGTCATTGCTATCCATTATTAAATCTCCAGACTCCTGATTGGCTCTAAAAACGTTAGTTTGATGTAAAATTTTATCAACCAATGTAGTTTTACCATGGTCAACGTGGGCAATAATTGCGATGTTACGAATATTCATTTTGTATTTTTAACCTATTTTAAAAGTTTGCGAAGGTAAGGCTTTAAATTTGCTAAATAGCATTTAAGTGAAAACTATTGAGTTAAGAAATGATTAATAGTCGTTTAATTTAATGGAATGTAGTAAAACATACTTGATTTAAACGCTAACATCGTTGAGTAAGTGTATAAATTTTGAATTTGAAAAATAAAAAAAGCCTCGAAAAATCGAGGCTTTTTGATGTTATTTTGATTATTACCAAACTTTAGCACGTTGTGCTTCTGGTTTGTACATTTTGTTTCCTTCTTTTACATTAAAAGCAGCATAAAAAGGAGCAAAGTTTGATAATGGTCCATTGCAACGATGTTCACCAGGACTGTGTACATCCGTTACTAAGCGTTGTTCTGCTTCTTCTGGACGAATATTTTGACGCCATACTTGAGCCCAACTTAAAAAGAAGCGTTGGTCTGCTGTAAAGCCATCAATTTTGTCAGTAGATTGTCCTTGTTTAGTGCGTTTGAAGGCATCATAACCGATAGTTACACCACCTAAGTCGGCAATATTTTCTCCTAAAGTCAATGCTCCGTTTACGTGTTTATTGTCTAAAATTGTGAATGCATTATATTGTTCAACAACCATTTTTGTTTTTGCATCAAAACGAGCTTTGTCATCAGTGCTCCACCAGTTTTTCAAATTTCCATCTGCTGCATATTGGCAACCTTGATCATCAAAACCATGCGTCATTTCATGACCAATAACGCCACCAATAGCACCATAAATTACAGCATCATCAGCATTTTTTTCGAAGAAAGGGTATTGCAAAATTCCTGCAGGAAATACGATTTCGTTAAATGCAGGATTGTAGTATGCATTTACGGTTGGTGGTGTCATTCCCCATTCTGTTTTGTCAACTGGTTTGCCCAATTTGTTAATCATGTAATTGTAATCAAACACATTAGAGGCTAAAATATTTTTTGCATAGTTTGTACCAATTTCTAAACCAGTGTAATCTCTCCAATTATCAGGATAACCAATTTTTTTGATGAATGCATGTAATTTATCAGTAGCTTTTGCTTTTGTACTGTCACTCATCCAATCCAACGTTTTAATACGAGCTTCAAATGCAATTTGTAAATTATCGACCAACTCCAGCATTCTTGTTTTAGCTTCTGCAGTAAAATATTTATCGGTATACATTTTGCCTAATTGATCTCCAACAGAACCATCAACAACTGCTAAAACTCTTTTCCAACGTGGTTTTTGCTCTTGTTGACCTCTCATAATTTTGCCGAAGAAGTTAAAACTTTCTTGATCAAAATCTTTACTTAAATATCCTGCCATTCCAGAAATTGTATGCCATTTTAAATATGTTTTCCAACTGTCGATAGGCGTTGTTTGTATCATTTTTGCCAATGCTTCAAAAAAAGCAGGTTGAGCTACTAAAACGGTATCTTGTCCTTTTACATTAATTTTCGATAAAAAATCAGCCCAATTAATTCCTGTAGTTTTCTTTGAAAAATCGGCTAACGAAAATTTGTTGTATAATTTGTAAGGGTCTCTCATGGTCACTCTATCCATGCTTACTTTAGCCATAGCAGTTTCCATTGACATAATTGTAGCAGCATGTTTTGCAGCATCTACATCATTTTCACCAGACAATTTCAACATCGTAGTAATGTGTGCAACATATTTCGTACGAATATCGGCTTCTTTAACATCCGATTTTAAATAATAATCTCTATCTGGTAATCCTAAGCCTCCTTGAAATAAATTCCCAATATTTTTAGTAACCTCTTTATCATCGGGCCCTACATAAAAGCTAAATAAAGGATTTGCATTAATCGTTGTTTGACGAGCAATTTCATTCACTAAAGAATTTGCATCTGTCAAGGCATTTATTTTATCTAGTTCAGATTGAATGGCACTGATACCAGCTTTGTTGATTGCATTCGTATCCATTCCACTTCTGTACATATCACCTACCATTTGAATTGGAGTACCTTTTTTTGCATCAGTTACCAATGCGGCATCTTCTAATAAACCTTGCAACGCTTTTTTATTAAAATCTTCTAATAAATTAAAACTTCCCCATCTTGTTTCTGATGCAGGAATTTCAGTTGTTTTCATCCAAGCACCATTGGCATATTGATAAAAATCATCTGCTGGGTTTACTGTAGTGTCGATGTTAGAAGGGTCAATAAATTTTTTACCAGCAGGTAAAGAACTTGCTTCTGAAGAATCTGCTTTTTTTTCGTTACAAGCAGAAAAAGTAATGGCACTTAAAGATGCTGCTACGATTAAATGTTTTAAATTCATTTTTTAAAAATTTTTAGAATATCAAAAGTAAATCGTTTTTCTTGAGTATGATTAAAAAAATGATAAAAGGTTATAAATAGAGATGATTGTGTTAGAAATTATTGCATTTTGACAATGTACAACTTACCTCATTTAAAGAAATACTGTTAAAATTCATCTAATTCAGAAGAATGGTATGAAAAACTACTATTTTTTATTATTTTTGAGCAATCTATACATGGAACAATTAGAAAGTACAAAAGTAAACAAAGGAAAAGCAACCTATATCTACTCAATTATTGGAGTGGCATTGGTGTTGTTTTTATTGGGTTCATTGGGTTGGTTAGTAATCAATGCTGGTCAATTATCAAATTCAATGAAAGAAAAAATTGAAATCAATGTTGAATTAAACGATAATAATAGAGAAGAAAAAGGATTGCAATTAAAAAAAATAATTGAAGAACAAGCATTTACTAAACAAGCGGATTACGTTTCTAAAGAAAAAGCATCTGAAATCTTTAAATTAGAGGTGGGTGAAGAATTTAATCAAGTATTAGATATTAATCCATTGTATGCATCAATTAATATTCATCTTTACTCAGAATATATGAATGCAGATAGTATTCGAAAAATTGAAGCATTTTTGAAACAAAGCAATGTGGTGAGAAGCGTATACTATCAAAAAAACTTGGTTGATATTATGAACAGCAATGTAAAAAGAATTGGATTATTGATTTTAGTAATCTCTCTATTTTTAATATTTTCTGTAATTATTTTAATTGATAACACAATTCGTTTAGCCATGTATAGCAATCGATTTTTAATTAAAACAATGCAAATGGTGGGCGCTACAAGATGGTTTATTGCCAAACCATTTAATATTAGAAGTGTTATTAACGGTGTTATTAGTGCAGTAATAGCGATTATTGGGGTATTGTTGTTAAAAGCATTTGCTGAAAGCTTATTGCCTGAATTAAAAACATTAGCAAGCATAAAATGGATGTTTATTTTATGTTCGAGTATTTTAGCATTAGGAATTGTTATTTCTCTAACGAGTACACATCGTTCAGTAATAAAATATTTACGTACGCAAATTGATGACTTATATTAATCAAAATAAATAAAAAAAATTATGGCTACAGATAAAAATAGCAGCACAAATTCATTCCCTTTTGGAAAAGAAAATTATACCTTAATGTTCATTGGTTTGGGTGTCATTATTTTAGGATTTATATTAATGGCAGGTGGAAAAAGTACCGACCCAAAAATATTTAACGAAGCCGAAATATACAGTACAACCCGTATTACCATAGCGCCTATTTTAGTTGTTCTTGGGTTGATTATTGAAGGTTATGCAATCATGAAGAAAAGTAAATAATTTAATAATTATTATAGTCTTTTAATTCAAAAGAACCATTTATTTACAATGACAACATTACAAGCAATCCTAATTGCTATTATAGAAGGTTTGACGGAATTTTTACCGATTTCATCAACTGCTCACATGAAATTTTTAAATCCATTAATTGGTGTAAATAACAATTCATTTTCCGAAATGTTTGAGATTGTTATTCAATTAGCAGCAATACTTTCTGTTGTAGTTTTCTTTTGGAAAAAATTTTTTGATTTCAAAAAAATCTCTTTTTATTTCAAATTAATTATTGCCGTAATTCCTGCATTAGTATTTGGAGCCTTGCTCAAAAAACATATTGACAGTGCAATGGATAATTTAACTATTATTGCTTGTGTTATGATTGGAGGAGGAATTATTTTATTGTTTGTGGACAAATGGTTTACTAAAGTAGAAATTGATGACGTGGATCATATTAGCAACAAAACAGCATTAACTATTGGTGGATTTCAGGTATTAAGTATTTTATTTCCTGGTTTGAGCAGAAGTGCAGCTACAATCATTGGTGGATTAAGTCAAAAATTGTCTATGAAAGTTGCTGCTGAATTTTCCTTCTTTTTGGCAGTGCCAACCATGTTTGCAGCAAGTGTAAAGAGTGTATATGATGTTACGAAAGAGGGAAGTGTTAGTTTTGATAGCAACAATTTGATGATATTAGGTATAGGTAGTTTAGTTTCATTTGTAGTGGCTTTACTTTCTATCAAATTTTTTATAGGATTTGTAAAAACTAAAGGATTTAAAGTATTTGGATATTACAGAATTGCTTTAGGAATTACCGTTTTAATATTAATTGCAACGGGTGTTATTACTCAATAAAATGAATATTCATTTATCGATTTGAGTTAAATAAAACAGTTTTTTTTGATATGCTAATGGCATCGAAAAAATAAATCTTAATCAAAAAAAATCCGTCTCTATTGAAACGGATTTTTTAATATTAAATATTCAAAATGAAATTTTATTTATTCATAGTTGCCAAAAACTCTTCATTGCTTTTGGTATTTTTCATTTGATTTAAAATAAATGACATCGTTTCTTCAGGATTCATATCACCAATATGTCTTCTCAAAATATACAATTTACTAATCACTTCTTTAGACAACAATAAATCATCTCTTCGAGTGGACGAAGCCACAATATCAATAGCAGGGTAGATGCGTTTGTTTGCTAAACGTCTATCCAATTGTAGCTCCATATTTCCAGTTCCTTTAAACTCTTCAAAAATAACTTCATCCATT
This sequence comes from Chitinophagaceae bacterium, assembly GCA_044353665.1. Taxonomy (GTDB): domain Bacteria; phylum Bacteroidota; class Bacteroidia; order Chitinophagales; family Chitinophagaceae; genus OLB11. The sequence continues at coordinate 10,578 of JBILBN010000054.1, forward strand.
TTACTCCCTGTATCTATCAAAGCCGTTGCTAAAATAGTTAAGGAACCGCCATTTTCTATTTTACGTGCAGCACCAAAAAATTGTTTTGGTTTTTGCATTGCATTAGCTTCAACACCTCCACTTAAAACCTTACCTGATGAAGGTGCAACGGTATTGTGTGCACGAGCTAAACGCGTAATACTGTCTAATAATATGACCACATCATGTCCTACTTCTACCAATCGTTTTGCTTTGTTTAATGCAATAGTGGATACTTTTACATGTTTTTCGGCAGGCTCATCAAAGGTCGATGAAATAACTTCCGCTTTAACGCTGCGCTCCATATCCGTAACTTCCTCTGGTCGCTCATCAACCAATACAATCATTAAATAACACTCTGGATGATTGGCTGCAATAGCATTTGCAACTTCTTTCAACAACATGGTTTTACCAGTTTTGGGTTGCGCTACAATCAACCCTCGTTGACCTTTTCCTATTGGAGAAAATAAATCCATAATACGCGTACTGTAGTTGTTAGGCGTAGTACATAAATTTAATTTTTCATATGGAAACAATGGCGTTAAATAATCAAATGGAACACGATCTCTAACCTCATCTGGCGTTTTGCCATTAATAGTTGCTGCTTTTATTAGGGCAAAATATTTTTCGCCTTCTTTAGGAGGCCTTACAACACCAGTAACGGTATCTCCCATTTTTAAACCAAAAATTTTAACTTGTTGATGAGAAACATATACATCATCAGGAGAACTCAAATAATTATAATCGCTAGATCGTAAAAATCCGTATCCATCGGGCATCATTTCTAAAACTCCCTCTGTTTCTAATTGACCGTCAAATTCTAAATTAAATTTAGGGACTTTTTTTACAGGTTGAGTAACTGCTATGGGTGCATTTTCATCCAATATAGATTCTACTTTGGGTTGATGCGCTTGTTTGTGTTTTTGATTAGGATTAATGTTTGGCTTATGCTCCTTATTGACTACAGGCAATTTAGCTAATAATTTTTCAGTGCTAACATCTTCATTCATCACTAAGGGTTGTTGAGCAGCTAACAATTCTTCTTTTTCTGCTTTCAATCGAGCTTTTTCTGCTATTTCAGCTTGATGTTTTTCATTGATACGAGCAATAATTTCATCAACATTCGGACCCGCTTTTTTAACAATTGGAGTTCCAGTTTCAGTTTTTGTAGCCACTTCTTTAGGTGCTATTTCTACTTTTTCTGTCGCAGCTGTTTTCGTATTTTCTACTGTTTTTTCAACCTTTTTAGGTAACGCTTTTTTTGTTTTAACTACTTTATCTTTAAGTGTAATATCAACTTGTTTTTCAACAGTTGCCTCTTTCACTTCTTTAGTAATTATTTCTTTAGCAGGTTCTGCCTTTTTAGTAACTGCTTTCTTTTTGGCAGGTTCTTTTTTTTCTTTTACCATTGGCAAGATGGCTTGTTTATCTAAAATTTTGTATACTAAGTCTTGTTTAGGTAAATTTTTTGCATTGTCTATTTCTAATTTTTTAGCAATGTCTAAAAGTTCAGGAACGATCATATCGTTCAACTGTAAAATGTCATAATTCATATTTCTTAAGGGTTTCGTTTTGCACGAAGTATTTTTTTGAAAATCTTTTTGTAAAAATTTATTGGGAAACAAAGAATATGGTTGTAAACGCTTACAAATAAAAAAAGGATTACTTCCAATTGACTTCTTTGCACTGCAAGTTTACAACTCATTTCTTACATCATCAAAATTATTTTTTCTTATTAGCAATAAATTGATCATCTGTAAGGGCTATTAAATAAGATTCTAAATCTATTTTTTCTTGTTCAGTTAAACCAATTTTTTGAGGCAACACCGTATCTCTACCAATAGAGTTAGTAATAAATAGGGTAGAATTGTCATAATAGTCAATTACTGCACGTAACGTTTTAAATCTTCCATCATGCATATAAGGTGCTGTTACAGCTACATTTCTTAATCCTGGAATTTTAAATCGTCCAATGTCATTTGGATTTTTAGTAATTGCATATCGCCCACTGTCATTTAATTCTTTACCATTAAACAATCCAATATTTTTAAATTCATCAGATGTAAAATCTGGTGTAAAATGACATTCAAAACATTTTGTTTTATCACCCGTAAACAACTCTCTTCCTCTTAATTGCGATGCCGTCATGGCGTCTGTTTGGTCATTCATCCATCTGTCATTGGGTGTATTTTCGGTTTCTAAAGTTTTTTCAAAACGAGCAATTGCATCAACAATTAAGGTGCTGTCGGGGTATTTTTTATAAATTTGAAAAAATAATTTTCGATATTCTTTTGATTGATTGATGCGCTCAACTGCTATATGAAAAGGCAAATTCATTTCATTCGGATTTTCAATAGGAAAAACAACTTGTGCTTCTAAGCTAGCGGCTCTACCATCGTAAAAATAAATATCTCTTGCAGCCATATTCATAACAGAAGGTGTGTTTCTAGCAGTCTTTTTACCATTTACGCCATGGCTAAATGCAAGTGTATCGGCAAAAGCAAATTGAGGGATATGGCAAGAGGCACAACTGATGGAATGATCAGAAGAAAGGATATTATCAAAAAAAAGTTTTTCTCCTAATTGTGCTTTAGTTGTAATGTTTTTAGATGTTTGCGTATTCGCAAATGCACTTAATAAAACAATTGTAACTGATATCAATAAAAATGAAAATCCTTTTTTCATGGTGCAAAAATAAGAACTTCTGATTAGATTTGCGCATTGATAAAAATTATTCTTTTTAAATGACAGATGCTCGAAAAAATAGAATTCAAGATGTTTTAGATAAACGCCAAAATGACATCACGATAGTATTGGAAAATATATTTGATCCCCACAACATTGCAGCAGTTTTAAGAACCTGTGATGCTGTAGGTATAATGGAAATTTTTGTACTCAATACCATGAAACCAAATCATGGGAGCTATGAAAATCGAAGAAGCTCCAGTGCCGCAAAATGGATGATGGTGCATCATTTTAGTGATCCTGTAGAATGTTTTACTGCAGTAAAAATGAAATACAAAAAAGTTTATTCTACACACATGAGCGAAGCCTCTAAAAGCTTGTATGCTTTAGATATGACCGAGCCAATTGCATTGGTTTTTGGAAATGAGCGTCAAGGTTTAACTCAAGCATCTTTGAGTTTCTGTGATGGAAATTTTATCATTCCACAAGTGGGTATGATACAGTCTTTAAATATTTCGGTTGCTTGTGCAGTTACTTTATATGAAGCTTTCCGACAAAAAAATGCACTTAATCATTATCATCAGCCTAAAATAAACAACGAAGAATCCAAAAGTTTGCTTAATTTTTGGAACATTGAAAGCGATGAACAATAATTTTAATACATTTGAATATTCTTAAAAAATAAAAATGAAAAAACTTGTTCCGTTCTTATTTGCGCTAATTATATTATTCAGTCAGTGCAAGAAAAAAGATACTTGTCCGAGCCCAACTACAGCAGCTCCTGAAAGTGAAGTAACTGCATTAGAAACTTATTTAACAACCAATAGCATTGTTGCTACTAAAGACAGTAGGGGTTTTTATTACAGTATTTCTTCGTCAGGAGGCAGCAGCAAGCCCGATAATTGTGCTACTATAAGTGTAAAATATAAAGGACTGCTAACCAATGGAAGTGTATTTGATCAAAGTACTACAGCGGTATCTTTTCCTTTAGCAAATTTAATTACCGGATGGCAAGAAGGGATTCCTTTAATTGGCATTACGGGCAAAATAAGATTATACCTTCCTCCATCTCTAGGTTATGGTAGCCAAGGAAGTACAGGAATTCCAGCAAATTCTATTTTAATTTTTGATATTGAGTTAATTGGCTTTTAGTTAATTTTTTAGTATCAGTTCATTGATAAATACAAAAAATAAAAACCCATTTATTCTTCAAAAAGCTCCCACACACTTCGATAGCTTCCTGCTTTTTCTACATAATCTAAAAATTGTTTATAAAAATTATGCTTTCCTAATGTGGCGCTGTCTCCTATGACATATAAATTTTCTTTAGCTCTTGTCAACGCTACATTCATTCGTCGAGTATCGTTTAAAAAACCAATAATGCCATCCTCATTGCTTCTCACCAATGAAAGAATAATAGTATGATATTCTTGTCCCTGAAAACTATCAATGGTACTAATTTTCATAGTTGAAGACAATCGTTCTTTTGCCAACGTAACCTGTCCAGAGTAAGGCGAAATAAATGCGCATTGTTGAACATCTAATTTTTCACTTAACATTATTTTCTGTACCATTTCCAATTCGCCTTCATTCATTAAGCTCGAACCATTGGCGCCTTGCTGCTCTTCGTGCCCAGCACCAGCGGTATCAAAAAAGGTGATGTGGGTTTGAGTATTTTGCAAATGCGAAGGCGTTTTCAATTCATTATTATAAAATAATAAACTCGAAAAACCAGCTATGGCTTCTCGCATTCTATATTGCGTATTCAATAAATAAATTGATTCGGAATTTTTAAAACAAACTTCTAAAATTGATTTATTTAATCCTAGTTTTTCAGCCTGAGCTGATAAAACGGTTGGTGGCAATTGATAAGGGTCGCCAGCCAATACGTATTTTTCTGCCAACGGGAAAACACACCAAGCCAAAGGCTCTAAGCATTGCCCAGCTTCATCAATAACCAATGTGTCAAATTTTAATTTATTCAAATGACTGTCGACCAAACCCACTGGCGTTCCTAAAATTACTTGTGCTTGCGCATATAATTTGTCTTCATGATACGACAAGGTCTTTTTAATTTCTGTACGAATATTTTTTACTTCCTTAAATAATAAACTGCGTTGCTCTCGTTCGGCTTTCCCAAAACGGCGTTTATATTGCAACGCCATTTTCCGAAATTCTTCCGCTCTTTTTTTGAGCAATTTAATTTCTTTTTGAATGGTTTTATCCGACAATCTTCCTTCGGGCGTATAGTTTGCCAACGCTTCATCAATCTTGGTTGAGTTTCCCACTCGAAGAATTTTTACACCTTGTGCCAACAACCCTTTGGCAATATTATCGACAGCTGTATTACTTGGCGCACTCACCAATATTTTTTCTTCCTTACGAACCAATTGCACAATAGCTTCAATCAAGGTGGTTGTTTTTCCTGTGCCAGGAGGTCCGTGCAAAATAGTCATTGTTTCATTTTCAACCACCGCTTTCACAGCTTCTTGCTGGCTTTCATTCAATCTTTTATTCTTAAAATCAACATTGGTAGAAAACGTTTTTTGCGCATTGCCGTTCGCCAATTTTTCATCATGAATGCTCAAAAACAAATCATATAATCGCTTGTCTTTCGGCAAATCTTTTAATGTTTGTTTCATTAGGGAGGTGGTGCGTTGGTCTGGCGAACGTTTAATGCCTACACCTTCTTCTTCTATCCAATCTGGAAAATCGGGCGCAAACAATCTAAATTCTCCCTGCTTGCCATCCAACGAAATGAGCACACCCTTCACACTTTCTTCTTGCCCATAAAAACACTCAATGGCGGCACCATCTCTAAACTGATTGGTGTCTGTTGGGTAAGGAATTCGAAACGCAATTTCGGGATAATCGGCATAGCCAAAATTCTTTTTCGTTACTTTAATCGGATGAATAGCCAAACCTTCTGCCTTCAACGATTTTAGCGTATGAACTTGGTCTAGTTTATATCTATTTGTTTCTTCTTTCTCTTCAAAATCGATGCACTTCAACAAGGTGCTAATGTGCGAATGTAATTGTTCCATGAAGGGTGCAAATTACGAAACGAAACGCAAGTTTATTCCTGCTGTTTTTTATTTAGTCGATTACTTTTTTATTATTCGTACTCAAAAATGCCTTTGAAACATTTTGTATAGCTCCATGGTTTTTGAGTATAATTTTTTAAACAGGTGTCTCTAAAAGTGACAGAAAAAGATGCGAAGGCAAATAGCCTTTGAATAACTGGGATTCTTTCGATACACTTACCACGAACGGTATCGGGCTTGGCGAACCTTAGGTTTGCAGAATAAAGATAAAATAATAAATTTAAAACTAGAAATTAAATTGATTACAGAAAAAAAGGCGACCCACCTGGCGATTAGTTTTTAGAACTATCCATCTA
>JBILBN010000009.1:0-51520 GCA_044353665.1 Chitinophagaceae bacterium
ATGAATTCTCCTGAAACACAATTGCAGGATTTATATAAAAATGATCCAGATTATCAGCGTTATTTAAATAGCACCATGGAGTTTTCAAAAATAGACTCTATGAAAGCACTAAAAGATTCATTAAGAAAAGATTCATTAATTAATCCAAAAATGAATTTGAAAAAAGTGTATGGTGCTAATTTCTTTTCGAATAATAATATTTTCGACTTGTCCGACAAATCATCTACAGCACCTCCAATGGATTATAGATTAGGACCTGGTGACGAAATCGTTATTTCACTTTGGGGAGGAGCCGAATTGCAACAAAATTACACCATTGCTAAAGATGGTTCAATTTTTCCTAAATTGGTAGGTAAAATATATTTACAAGGATTAACATTGGATGCGGCATCTAATTTAATTAAAGCACAATTCAGAAAAATTGTAGCAACTAACACAACTATTGACGTTCAAATGGGTAAAGTTAGAACTATACGAGTGACCATTTTAGGGGAAGTATTAAAACAAGGAACGGTTACTATATCTGCATTTAATACTGCATTGAATGCACTTTTTAAAGCTGGAGGGTTAACTGATATTGGAAATATGCGTAAAATAGAAGTGAAACGAGATGGCAGAACAGTAGACGTAATAGATTTATATCAATATTTAAAAAGTGGAAAGACTAATGAAGAAGTTTATTTGGAAGATAATGACTACATATATGTAGATGTATATGATAAATTAGTAAAAGCAGAAGGAATGTTTAAACGTCCTATGTATTATCAATTGACAGATGATGAAGGTTTGAAAGATTTAATTTATTTTAGTGGAGGAGCGTCTTCAAGTTCTAGAAATTCATTGATACATATAAAAACGATTATTGATGAAGAAGAACGCTACATTGATGTACCTGGAAAACAATATTTTGATGCAACAAGTTATGACGATATAATTTTAAATAATGGCGATGTGGTCAGCATAAAGCCAATTAATGAAGGATTAAAAAATGTAGTTAAAATTGAAGGTGCAATTAATTATCCTGATGATTATGAAGTAAAAGAAGGTGAAAAATTATCAAAAATCATTTCAAGAGCAGGTGGATTAAATCCTTCGGCATATTTACCCAAAGCGTTTTTATTTAGAGGTAATAATCAATTGGAATCGAATGGGATTAAAATAGATTTAAACAACTTAGAAAAACATGATATCATCGTTCTTTCTGGGGATAGAATTAAAATTTTATCTGAAAAAATGTTTGAAGAAACTTATCAAATAGACGTAATTGGAAACGTGCGTAAACCAGGAAAAATTCCATATTATAAAAATATGAAATTAAAAGATGCCTTGCTGTTAAGTGGGGGATTAAACTTAGATGCAGAAAATGGCAGAATAGAAATTTCAAATGTGGTTGACTCCATTGATAAATATACCATTACGAATAAAAATGGGGTAAACATTAAAGTAGTTTCAATAAATGCTAATTTGGAGATTGATGAGGTCTCTGAAAACATTACGATTAAACCTTTAGATAGAATTTATGTAAGAAGAAAAGTAGAATTTTTGCCTCAAGATAAAATAAGGATAATAGGAGAAGTTTCTTATCCTGGTGAATATGTATTAATTAATAAAAGCGAAAAAATTTCTTCTATTATAAAACGTGCAGGCGGTTTACTTCCAACTGCATATTCTGAAGGTTCAAAATTAATACGTAGAGGTGTGGGCCCAATTGTTATTGACTTGCCAGAGGCAATGTCAAAAAATAGCTTTAAAGCTGATTTAGCATTAAGGGACAGCGATATGATTATTGTGCCTTCAGTGAATGATATTGTTACGGTAAAAGGAGAGGTTCAGTCAATAATAAATATTAAATTTGACAAAGATTTTCAAGATGTAAATTATTATATTGGCAATGCAGGTGGATTTGGAGAAAGACCTTGGAAAAGTAGAATAAATGTAAAATATCAAAATGGAAGAATTAAAAAAACGACCAATTTTTTATTTATTCATAAATATCCAAAAGTAAAAGAAGGGTGTATAGTAAATGTTCCAAGAAAACCTGAAAGAGAGAATAAAACAAAATTCAGCGAAGTTTTTGCAAGTACAATGTCTGCTTTAACTGGTGTAGCAACATTAATTTTATTGGGAAAATCATTAGGTATACAATAATTAATATTTAAGCATTTTGACAACATTAGAAATATTAAAAGAATTAAAAAATAAATTAAAATCAAACTTGATTTTAATACTTATTGTGAGTACAATAATTGCATCTATTTTTGGATTTATTACTAATTTGAGTAAAGAAAAGTATGAAGCCTATTCTAAAATTTTTCCATTATCAATTAATAAATCGGGTGGTAGTAGTCCAATTGATGCCATCAAATCTCAATTCGGAATTTCAGATAAAACGGATTACGATAAAATTTACAACATAACAGAGCTTGTAAAAAGTAAACGAGTTTCACATAAAGTAGTGAAGGCAAAAATAAATAACAAAAAATATAAAACATTAGGCGATTGGATAATTGATGATTACAACACGCATCAACCATTTTATACTAAAAAAATAAAAATAAAGTCAAGCGATACGAACAGTTTGGTATATTCTGCATCAGGATTGTTATTAGCAAATGTTGAAGTAAAGTCAGATAAAACCGATTTTACTACCATTATTTCTAAAGCCTATAATGCAGATTTAGCAAAAGAAATAAATGAAAATATTTTAGCTGAACTTTCTAGCCTATACATATCAATGACTACTGAAAAGCCTAGAGATGATTTGGGTAAAATTGCACTATTGAGAGACTCATTAAAAGACGAGTTGTATGCAGTTGAAAGGGCAATTGCTGGTTTTCAAGATGCAAATCAATTGTCTGTAAAATATTCTAATAGTATTCCACAAGCAAAATTGATGAGAACAAGAGAAGAACTTGAAAAACTATATGAAACTACAGCTTCTGCTTTTCAAAATGCGAGATTTAAATTGTTATCAGAAAGTCCAATATTCCAAGTTTTAGATAAAGCCGGTCCTCCATATAATTCTACCCGACCATCTGCAAAAAATGCTGCTGTTGTAGCATTTGCAGTGTCTTTATTTTTCCTATCTTTTTTTGTGTGTAGAAAAATATTTTGGAAACTTATTCTTAATGAGCTTTCAAAAGCTTAACTGTTTCTAATCCATTTAAAAACTTCTTTCCAAGTTGGTTTTTTGCCATACATTAAAATTCCAGTTCTGTATATTTTGGCACTCATCCATGTCATCAATATAAATCCTCCAATTAATAATACCATTGAAGTAACTATTTGCCATGTTGGAACTCCATAAGGAATTCTACCTAACATAACAATAGGGGAAGTTAGTGGAAATAAACTGCCAAAAATTGCTAAATTACTATTTGGATCTTTTATAGTTGCTTGTAAAATAATAATTCCAAATATGATGGGCATAGATACTGGCAATGTTAATTGTTGAGCCTCCTGTGGATCTTCGTTTACTAAACTGCCCACTGCTGCAAACATGGCCGCATAAATAAAATAGCCGCCTAAAAAGTAAAACAAAAAGGCACCTATAATTAAGCCCCAATTTTGATGCAATAATGAATGTATTATTGGTGCAAATTCACCATTTACTTGTTGCAATGCTTGTTGCTGCATTTCAGGATTTTGAATTACAGGCGAATGCATTGCTTCTCTTATTTCTGGGGATACTATTTGTGAAAATAAAAACGTGAAAACCATTAATGTTAACCAAATAATAAATTGAGTTAAGCCCACTAGCCCAATTCCGAAAATTTTACCCATCATTAATTGAAACGGTTTCACACTGCTAATAATAACCTCTGCTATGCGATTAGTTTTTTCTTCCATTACGCCTCTCATTACGCCTGCTCCGTAAATAAAAATAATGATGTACATTAAAAATCCCATGCCATAACCCATTGCCATTGCTATTTCAGAACTTGTTTCTTTGTTGTTTTCTAAATCATAACTTTTTATAGCAATTTCGCTTTTATTGATACTGTCAATTTGAATTTTATTTATTCCTGCATCTTGCATTTGTTTTATTTGATAAATATTATCCAATTCTCTACTAATAAAACTCTTGGCAGACAAGCTAATACCTCCTTCTTTATATATAAATACACTATCAGGTTGATTGTTTTTAAAAGGAAAAATGTGCACTAAAATATCTGCGTCTTTTCTTTTTAAAAAATCTTTTTTAGATTCATTTACATTGGGTTGAATATAAATAGTTTTATACGATTCATCCGTTGTGTCTAATTTATTAATGAAAAAACCAGATTCATCTTGAATAATAATGAGTTGTTTTTGCTCACTTTTTGCAGCTAAAAAGGTTACTAACGCAATTAAACCGCCCACCAAAACTGGAAGTAAAATAGTTGTAATTAAAAAAGATTTTTTCTTTACTCGAGTCCAATATTCTCGTTTTATAATAAGCCAAGTTTTATTCATGAGATTTTTTTAATTGTTTGTAAATTGTCGAGCAGCCGAGCCCTCTACTTGATTAATAAATATTTCATTTAATGAAGGAAGCACTTCTTGAAAACTAATAATTTTAATTTGTTGTTGAATACAATAATTTAAAATAGCATTTGCATCTTGATGATTATTGAAATGTAAAATATATTCATTTCCTTTTTTTGCAATAATATGATTATCAAAGCCCTTTAACTCTTCACTTATTACTAATTTGAAATGGTTCAATTTAAATTGTTCTTTTATTGATTTTACATCGCCTTGCAAAATGCTTTTCCCTTTATTAATTAAAATAATTTCTTCGCAAATTTCTTCTACTTGCTCCATTCTATGCGTAGAAAAAATAATAGTGCTACCATTTTCAGCTAATTCAAATAGTTCATTTTTAATAATTTCACTATTCAAAGGGTCTAATCCACTAAATGGCTCATCTAAAATTAACAGTTTAGGATCATGTACCACAGTAAGCACAAATTGTAATTTTTGAGACATTCCTTTGCTTAAATCTTCCACTTTTTTATTCACCCAATTTTGCATATCAAGCCGTTTGAACCAAAAATTTATTTTAGATTCTGCTTCACTTTTTGAAAGTCCTTTTAATTGTGCCAAATATAAAGCTTGCTCACCAATTTTCATTTTCTTGTAAAGTCCTCGTTCTTCAGGCATGTAGCCAATTTGCTCACTGTGTTTTGATAAAATAAAAGGTTCATTATTAAATATAATTTCGCCACTGTCCGGCAACGTGATGCCTGTAATCATTCGTAATAAACTCGATTTGCCTGCACCATTTGGACCTAATAAACCAAATATGCAACCCTTTTTAACAGAAAAGCTGATGTCATCTACTGCTTTTTGCGTTGCATACGTTTTTATTAAATGTTGTAGTTTTAACATGTTTTTTTTTATTTTTTCGTAAACAAATATATCAATTATTCGATTCAGAGATTTGGCTTTATGATAAAAGGTTAATTTCAATGATAATTCATTTATATAAAAAAGGTAAACGATAAGTCATACATTCACCCATTAAAATAATTTTTTTACCTTATTGTTAAAAAGAAAACAGATATTCTTCGCTAAAAAAATAACAATTCCCTCAAATTTAAGTTTTATCAAAATATTAGTATTTATATTTACTATTGAAAAATATGTTTAGAAACACAAATATTGTATATCACTTATTAGGAGTTGTTTTAGTCCTATTCATCCCGTCAGTAATATTCCCTAATTTAATACATTCACACTCTATTCCAATTGCATTTATAATAAAAGATACAACGTTAGTTGCTTTACTAATTTGTTTTTTTTATGCACATTATCATTATATTATTCCTAAAATCTACAATTCAAAAAAATATATTTTATATTTAATACTCATTATTTTAATTTTTTCTTTTTTATGTTCCTTTGCTATTCCTTTTAAACATCTATTGCCAGATCCTCATAGCCATTCAAAAATAGGGTTGACTAATTTGCAATATTTTTTAAGAGAATTAAGACAAAATTTTTTCTTTTTTATAGGTGTTTTATTTGCGTCATTAGCGTTGAAATTAAACCATCAATGGAAACAAATCGAACAAGAAAAATTAAATGCAGAATTATCTTATTTAAAAGCACAAATTAATCCTCATTTTCTATTTAATACACTCAATAGCATTTATTCTTTAGCCTTAATAAAATCAGACTCTACGCCAAAAGCAATTTTGGAATTATCTAGTTTGATGCGCTATGTGATCAGTGAATCAAAAGAGAAATTTGTACCATTAGAAAAAGAAATTGATTACATTAAAAGCTATATTGATTTACAAAAGTTAAGATTAGACGATACCGTATGCGTATCATTTACTACAGAAGGAGAAATTCAAAACAAAGACATTTCGCCATTAATGCTCATCCCATTTATTGAAAATGCATTTAAACATGGGGTTAATCCTGAAGAGAATTCAATAATTGATATATTTTTAATTGTTCAAGGAAAAAACTTACTCTTAAAAGTGACCAATGCATTAGTTACAAGTATAACAGATATCCATACAAAAAGTGGATTCGGTATTGAAAACGCAAAAACTCAGTTATCTTTATTATATCCAAATAAACACTCACTTACTTTAGAAGAAGCAAATCATTGTTTTATAGTAACCCTTAAATTAAATATATCATGATAAAAGCAATCGCTTTAGACGACGAACCGTTAGCACTTAAAATTATTGAAACATTTTGTGCGGATATAGATTTTATAGAACTTGAAAAAACATTTTCTAAACCAAATGAAGCGCTGAAATATATTAATAAGTTTCCTGTAGATTTAATATTTTTAGATATTCAAATGCCTTCTATTAATGGCATTGACTTTTATAAAAACTTAGATAAAAATGTAATGGTTATTTTTACTACAGCTTTTCCTGAGTTCGCTGTAGCCGGATTTGAGTTAAGTGCTGTTGATTATTTGATGAAACCTTTTTCGCTTGAACGATTCATGCAAAGTGTCAATAAATCGAAAGAATATTTCAACTTTTTAAATAGTTCCTCTGCCGGTACTGCACAAAATCATTTATTTATTCGAGCTGATTATAAATTAATAAAAGTGATGTATGAAGATATTGTTTACATAGAAGGATTAAATGATTATGTGAAGATATTTTTATTAAATCAAAAGCCCATAATCGCTCGAATGACGATGAAAAATATGTTAGATAGATTGCCTCAAGAAAGTTTCATTCGAGTGCATCGGTCATATATTGTTTCTAAAGATAAAGTGACAAGCCTTAAAAATAAAAATTTATTCATTAATTTTAATAATGAAATGGTTGAAATTTCTATTGGAAAAAGTTACGAAGATTGTATTGACACCATTTTGAAATAATATTTTAAATCTTTTTTAAAAGTTGTACCAATATTAAAACAGATTTTATTTTAGATTATCTCCATATCCACAATTAATTATTTATTTTTGACGAATCAATGTCATTCAGCAACAATAATTTTTTAACTACTCCTATTGAATATCTAAAAGGAGTTGGGCCTCAACGAGGTGAATTATTGCGTAAAGAATTATCATTGAATACCTATGCTGATATACTCACGTTTTATCCTAATCGGTACATGGATAGAACGCAATTTGCTAAAATAAGTGATCTCCAAAATGAAGGAGATTATGTGCAAATAAAAGGCAAAATTACCTTCAGCGAAATTACAGGAGAAGGAAGGGGCAAGCGTTTAGTATCTACGTTTAAAGATGACACTGGCGCAATTGAATTGGTGTGGTTTCAAGGAATAAATTGGATTGAAAAAATAGTTGCCAATGGTGGTCATTTTGTCGTTTTTGGAAAGCTTTCTCGGTTCAATCATTTTTGGAATATAATGCATCCAGAAATGGAAAAAATAGAAGCTGAAACAACCGAAACATTTAATAGTTTTTATCCTGTGTATCCATCCACCGAAAAATTAAAAGCTCGAGGAATTACAGGAAAAATTATGGTCAAAATGGTACAAGCATTATTTATGCAAATAAAGCCATTTCATATTATTGAAAATTTACCTACCTATATTTTAGCAGAAGCCAATTTAATGCCTAAATATCAAGCTATTCGAAATATTCATTTTCCCACAAATAACAGCGATTTACAAAATGCCACTTTTCGATTAAAATTTGAAGAATTATTTATTCATCAAATAGGAATTTGCAAACTAAAATTAAATTTGAGTCACATTCCTGGGTTTCTATTTTTTAAAGTGGGAGATTATTTTAACGAATTTTATAAACATCATTTACCTTTTGAATTAACCGATGACCAAAAAAAAGTACTTAGAGAAATTAGGTTAGATACACAAACAGGCAAACAAATGAATCGATTATTACAAGGCGATGTAGGAAGCGGAAAAACAATTGTGGCAGTGTTGTGTATGTTGCTTGCTTTAGACAATGGTTTTCAAGCATGCTTAATGGCTCCAACCGAAATTTTAGCACAACAACATTTTGTAGGCATCAGTGAATTGTTAGCTCCTCTTGGTATTCGAGTAGGATATCTTTCTGGAAAAGTAAAAATTAAAGACAGAAGAAATGCATTAACAGGACTTGCCAATGGAGAAATTCAAATTGTAATAGGCACCCATGCATTATTAGAAGACCCTGTTGTTTTTTTTAATATTGGTTTAGTAATTATTGATGAACAACATCGTTTTGGGGTTGCTCAACGGGCTAAAATGTGGAAGAAAAATAGTAAACCTCCTCATATTTTGGTTATGACGGCTACGCCCATTCCAAGAACATTGGCGATGACGAGTTATGGCGATTTAGATGTTTCTGTAATTGAACATTTGCCTCCTGGCAGAAAACCAATTTCTACCATTCATCGAACTGAATTATATCGGGCTAAAGTTATGGACTTCATCCGAAGTGAAATTGATAAAGGCAGGCAAGCGTATATCGTTTATCCTCTTATTGAAGAAAGTGAAAAATTAGATTATGAAAATTTAGAAGCGGGTTATGAACAAGTAAAACAATTTTTTCCTATACACAAATATAATATTGCAAAAGTGCATGGTAAGCAAGATGCAACAACTCGTGAAAGTAATATGAATGGATTTGTAAAAGGGAAAGCAGAAATTATGGTTGCGACTACCGTTATTGAGGTAGGTGTAAATGTACCCAATGCCAGTGTTATGCTTATTGAAAGTGCTGAACGTTTTGGATTGTCTCAGTTGCACCAACTTAGAGGACGAGTAGGAAGGGGAGCCGACAAATCGTATTGTATTTTATTAACGTCTGATAAAATATCGGCAATTGGTAGAGAACGAATGACAACAATGGTGAATGAAACCAGTGGCTTTGCCATTTCTGAAAAAGATTTAGAACTTCGTGGGCCTGGTGAAATAGATGGTACTCGACAAAGTGGTGCCGCGGATTTAAAGATTGCGGATATTATTAAAGACGTAGGGTTGATGGAATTAACTAGAAATAAAGCCATTCAATTATTGCAATCGGATCCAAATTTACAAACCCCACAAAATGAAAATTTGCGTATTTTTTTAATGTCTAGAAAAGATAAGGAAGTCTGGAGTAAAATTAGTTAAAAATTGATACAACTACTTATAATAAAAAATCCTAAACATTTGTTTAGGATTTTTTATTATTTTTTCATAATCTATTTAAACGCCTAAAGTGGCTCGTACTGTTTTCAAAATATCCAACACTTCATCGTTCGTATTTCCTTCGGCATATACACGCAACAATGGCTCGGTGCCACTGGCTCTAATCATTGTCCAACAATTGTTTGGCAATTCATATTTAAATCCATCAATAAAGTTAGTGTCTACCACATTGAATTTTCCAAATGCAGAAACTCCATTTTTACACATTGAAATTACCCGTTGTTTTTCTTCCTCTTTCAAGGTTAAGTCGTTTCTTTCATAATGAAATTCACCAATCACATCATAAATTTCTTGACATAATTCTTTCAACGATTTTCCAGTGGCCATCATGAATTCATAAATCACTAAACCATCATAAATGCCATCGCGTTCAGGAATATGCCCTTTCACACTAATGCCACCACTTTCTTCGCCACCCACCAACACATCTTCATGCATCATTATTTCGCTGATGTATTTGAATCCAATTGGCGTAACCTCACATTCAATGCCATATTTTTCACATAATTTATTTACACGTAGGGTAGTAGAAGCTGCTATAGCCACCTTGCCAGTCAAGTTTTTATATTTATGTAAATAATGAATCAACAATAAAATGATGTGATGAGAATCTATATATTTTCCATCTTCGTCATACAATGCAATTCGATCCGCATCGCCATCGTTTGCTAAACCAAATTTTAATTCTGGAGTTGATTTCATAGTTTCCGAAAGTTCCAATAAATTTTTGTGCAAAGGCTCTGGCGAAATTCCTTTAAACGAAGGGTTTACATCGCAATGTAATAAAACAGCATTAGGAAATAATCGACGAATTACATTTTGACCAGCTCCCCACATAGCATCATACGCCATTTTAAATGGCGATTTATTCATGGCATCAATGTCGAATTTCGTTTTGATGTAGTCAATATAATCTTGTTCTAAATCTACATATTCAATTAGCCTAGCCGCTTCGTATTGCGCAATATCTCCTTTAATTTCAACTTCATGATTCGGAATTAAATCTTCAACTTCCTGAATTTGATGCACTGGAGTTGGTCCACCATGTGCACCTTTTAATTTATATCCACTGTAGCTTGGTGGATTGTGGCTAGCGGTAATGACTACGCCTTGATCGGCTTTATATTGCAATACTCCAAATGAAATCATGGGCGTACTCACAAAACCTTTGTGTGTAATTACTTTTACACCATGACCGCATAAAACTTTTATAACTGTATGGGTAAATAACTCTCCTCCAAAACGACAATCATAACCAATGACTACTGATGGATTTTCTTTTTGTTTTTTTAACCAAACAGCAGTTGCCTCAGCCACACGGGCTACATTTTGTACGGTATATTCATCTCCAATGATTGCTCTCCATCCATCGGTCCCAAATTTTATTTTTAGCATAATTTATTACTTATTTCAACGACAAATATACTCTTTATTAAGAATCTTAAAAATTGTAAAAATGATTTAATTTTTATAAATAGTTCATAGATGTTTGGGTAGCAATTGGCAATGCAGTATAAATTGCTAATGCAAAAAGAAATACAATTCTTTTCAGTAGCATTTATATTTTTAGAAAAATAAATACAGTATTAAATATAACTACTGAATGTAATGAGTTGAAGCAGATTTTGTAAAATTTTGAAGTTTATCAGTTTTAATTAAATTTATGAACAAAAAATAATACCCTAACTTTAAAAAAAGGTTTTACTTTTAGCGAAAATATAAACATGCGCAAATTTTCAATAATTGTATTCGTATTATTAAGTTTAGTTATAAAAGTGAATGCACAAGAAAAAAACTTAATTTCAGTAGGCTTTTATAATCTCGAAAACTTTTATGATACATTAAATGACCCTAATACAGATGATGATGAATTTACGCCAAATGGAGCCAATGCTTATACTCCTGAAGTATTTAAAAAGAAAATTGAAAACCTTTCGGATGTAATTTCTCAAATGGGAATGGATAAATCAAAAGATGGAATGGCTTTTTTTGGAGTTGCAGAAATTGAAAATGCATCTGTATTAAAGGCTTTATGCAATAGCCCTAAATTAAAATCAAGAAACTTAAAAGTAGTTCATTTTGAAGGACCTGACGGACGAGGTATAGATTGTGGATTTATTTACAACCCTAAATTATTTAAAGTATTAGCTTCTGAATCATTAACTGTTCCAGTAGAAATAGGAGACAGACCTACACGTGATGTATTGTATGTAGTAGGTATTTTGGTGACAGATACCGTTCATGTTTTTGTAAATCACTGGCCATCTCGTAGAGGTGGAGAAGCAGCCACTCGTGAAAAACGTAAAACTGCAGCTGGCGTGAGTAAAAAAGTAATTGATTCTTTAATGGCAATTAATCCGAATACGAAAGTGTTCGATATGGGCGATTTAAATGATGATCCTATCAATAAAAGTTTGACAGAAGTGTTGCAAGCAAAAGGAAAAATGGAAGATGTAAAAGAAGGAGGTATGTTTAATCCTTGGATGTCTTTCTATAAAAAAGGTTTAGGATCAATGGCTTATAATGATGCTTGGAGTTTATTTGATCAATGCATCATTTCTTATGGACTAATCAATCAGCAAAATAAAGGATTGGTTTTTGATCATGCAGAAGTGTTTAGTCGCTCTTTTATGGTAGAAAAATTTGGACAATATAAGGGTTATCCTAAACGTAGTTACAGTGGCGGCAATTGGAATGATGGCTACAGTGATCATTATCCTACGATCATATTCTTGAAGTCTAAATAGTATTTATTATAAAAAGCCATCACCAACCTTATCATTTTCTGCTTAATAACTATTATTAGCTTATTTTAATGGTTAAAATCAATTAATTACTGGTTAAGCCACCACTTTTCCACATTCTATTTTTTGATTAAAAAATACTACTCAAAACACTATTATTTTCGTACATTTGACCTTCATATTTTAATATAAATGGAGAACGAAAATCAAGAACAAAATTTACCTGAAGAACAAAATGATAAAATCATTCAAGTAAACATTGAAGAGCAAATGAAATCGTGTTACATCGACTATTCAATGTCGGTTATTGTAGGACGTGCTTTACCTGATGTGAGAGACGGTTTAAAACCTGTTCATCGCCGTGTATTATTTGGGATGAGCGAATTGGGAAATACGTTTAATAAACCCTATAAAAAGTCTGCCCGTATTGTGGGTGAGGTTTTAGGTAAATATCATCCTCATGGCGATACCTCAGTTTACGATACAATGGTTCGTATGGCACAACCTTGGAGTTTGCGTTATATGATGATTGATGGACAAGGAAACTTTGGTTCGGTAGATGGTGACAGCCCTGCAGCGATGCGTTATACTGAGGTGCGTATGCAAAAAATTGCAGAAGCCATGATTGAAGATATTGATAAAGAAACCGTTGATTTTCAAAACAATTTTGATGATACGTTAAAAGAACCTACCGTATTACCTTCAAGAATTCCTCAATTAATTGTCAATGGAGCGTCGGGAATTGCTGTCGGAATGGCTACCAACATGATGCCTCATAATTTGAGCGAAACCATTGATGGAATTTGTGCCTACATCGAAAATAAAGAAATTACGATCGAAGAAATTACCAAATATATTAAAGCGCCCGATTTTCCTACCGGAGGAATTATTTACGGAATGGAAGGCGTAAAACAAGGCTTTGAAACGGGTCGTGGTAGAGTTGTGGTGAGGGGTCGTTTGAATATTGAAACAAACAAAAATGGCAGTGAAAGTATCATCATTTATGAATTGCCTTATCAAGTAAATAAAGCAGTTTTACACCAAAAAATTGCGCATTTAGTCAATGATAAAATCATTGAAGGTGTACGAGATGTAAGAGATGAAAGTGATCGAGATGGTATGCGATTAGTGATTGATTTAAAGAAAGATGGCATTGCCAATGTTATCGTTAATCAACTATATAAATACACCGAAGTTCAAACCTCTTATGGTATCAATAATGTTGCCTTGGTGGATGGTCGTCCTCGAATATTAAATATTAAAGATTTAATTTCTGAATTTGTAAAATTCCGTCATGAAGTTGTTGTTCGACGTGCAAAATTTGAATTAAGAAAAGCAGAAGAAAGAGCGCATATTTTGGAAGGTTACATGAAAGTAATTGCTACCAAAGATGCGTTAGACAAAGCGATTAGAATTATTCGTGAAAGTGAAACGCCAGATGTTGCACGAGAAGGTTTAATGACTGAATTTGAATTGAGTGAAATTCAAGCAAAAGCTATATTGGAGCTTCGTTTAAGAACATTAACGGGTCTTGAAATAGATAAAATTAGAGAAGAGTATGATGCCATTATGAAAATCATTACTGACTTAAAAGAGTTATTAGGTAATGAAGATTTACGTTATGCATTAATCAAAGAAGAATTATTAGAAGTAAAAAAACGCTTTGGTGACGAGCGAAAATCGCATATCGAATATTTAGCCAATGAAATCAGTATTGAAGATTTAATTGAAGATGAAGATGTCGTGATTACGGTTTCACATTTAGGTTATATTAAACGAACATCTGCATCCGAATACAGAACGCAACGTCGTGGTGGAAGAGGTGCAATGGGAGGAAAAACGCGTGATGAAGATTACATTGACCAATTATTTATTGCGTCTACACATGCTACTTTATTGTTCTTTACCGACAAAGGAAGATGTTATTGGTTAAAAGTATATGAAATTCCAGAAGGTGAAAAAAGTGGAAAAGGAAGAGCCATTCAAAACTTGTTACAATTGCCTCCTGATGAAAAAATAAAAACCATTTTAAATGTTAAAAGTTTAACAGATGAAGAGTACGTAAAAGGACATTATATTGTACTTTGTACCAAACAAGGAATTGTGAAAAAGTCTACCTTGAAAGACTTTTCTCGTCCACGTCAAAATGGAATTAATGCCATCACTATCAATGAAGGAGATACCTTGTTAGAAGCGGCATTAACTGATGGCAATTCATATATCATGTTAGCTATAAAATCAGGTAGAGCAATTCGTTTTATTGAAGAAAAAGTTCGTCCAACAGGTCGAGGTGCAATTGGTGTTACTGGTATTGAAGTAGATGATTTAACAGACGAAGTAGTTGGGATGGTTTGTGTGAATAGAGAAGATAAAACAAAGACTATTTTAGTTGTTTCAGAAAAAGGAATTGGAAAACGAACCAACCTCGATGAATACAATGAAGAAACTAAAGCATGGGAAGAAATTTATAGAATCACAAACAGAGGTGGAAAAGGAGTTAAAACCCTAAATATTTCTGAAAAAACAGGAAAACTAATTGGTTTCTTGGCGGTTGATGAAACCGATGATTTATTCATTACCTGCGTTTCAGGCGTTACGATTAGAACCAGTGTAAAAAGCATAAGAGCAGCCGGTAGAGCTACTCAAGGCGTTCGATTAATTAATTTAGATGAAGGCGATCAAATTGCTGCAATTGCAAAAATAGCAGAGCAAGATGAAGAAGAAACAATTGAATTGGATGAAGAAGGAAATCCGATTGTGCCAGAATTAAACGCTACAGACGAAGGTGCTGAAACTGCCGAAATAAAAGCTGTAATTGCGAACACTGAAACTCCATTAACCGATGAAGGAACTCAAGAAGATAATACTCCTTCTGAAGAAGAATCGGACGATAAAGAATAGGGTTTCAAAGCCATCCTTTTTAAGGCAGGGAGGATTATTTAAACAATAACATTAATAAAATAAAAATCGAATAATTTCGAAAAACATAAAATAAATATAAAATGAAAAAAGTATTTCTATCAATTGCATTTTTATCCCTTGCAATTTTCAGTCAAGCTCAAAAAGCAAATATTCAAAGCGTTATTAATTATTTAAAAACAAACGAAATTGCGGAAGCAAAAAAACTCATTGACGAAACGGTTTTAAATGAATCGACAGCCAATAATGCAAAAGCATGGTTGTTAAAAGCCGTTATTTATCAAGCCATTGGAACTCCAAAAGAATTGATGCCACAATTGATTTTTAACTTAAATGAAAAACCGTATGTGCTTGAATTAGCTGTCGCAAATTCTTTACAGAGTACAACTCCCAATGCAAACAAAATTGCACTAGAAGCTTATCAAAAATCACTTTCATTAGATCCTAAATATACGAAAGATGAAATTATGCCATTATTACAAACGATGTTAGGAATAAATTTTAATAATGCAATAAACGAAATGAATGAAAATAAGTATGAAGCTGCCTACAATTCATTTGGAAATGTGGTAGAACTTTCTAAGTTAGATGGAGGTAAAATGTTTGCAGGCACAGGAATGGATACCGTTTTTGCCAATGCAAAATTGTATCAAGGCAATTGCGCTTATCAATTAGGTCAAGTAGATAACGCAATACCCTTATTCGAGGACGCTTCAAAAAGTCCTTATATTACCTCAGCCGATTTATATGTAATGCTTGCAGACATTTATGAAGGAAAGAAAAATGATGCTAAATGGCAAGAAAACATGAAACAAGGAAAAAGTAAATTTCCGAATGAAAAAAGATTAGTCAACAGTGAAATTAACTACTATTCAAATTCAGGGAAATCAGAAGAATTGATTACTAAATTAAAAGAAGGGATAGTACTTGAGCCTAAAAAAACAGAGTTGTATATCATATTAGGACAAACCTATTACAACATGGCCAACCCCGATAAAGGAGACAAACCAGCCAATGCAAAAGAAATAGAGCAAAATGCGTTAGCTCAATACAATAAAGTAATGGAGTTAGAGCCAACTAATTATTATGGTCAATTTTACACCGGTTTACTTTATTTTAATCAAGCTAAAACGGTTACAGATGAAATGAACAAAGCAGATGATAAAAAATATGCTACAATGAAACCGATAAGAGATGGATTATTAGATAAATCTATTCCCTTTTTAGAAAAGGCAAAAACAAGTATTGAAGCGGAGCAAATTAATGACTCAAATAAAGAAACGTACAAACAAGTATTATTGGGTTTATCACAAATCTATAATATTACCGGAAAAGCAGAAAAAGCTACCGCAATACAAGCATTAATGAATAAGACGAAGTAATAAATACTCAAAAAAGTAAAAAATCCTCTTTAAACAGAGGATTTTTTAATAAATAATAAAAAAAATAACAATATAAAAGCAAAATGGTTTTTTTATTCAAAAAAAAATTCTACCTTCGCACCTCTAAAAATAAATATGGGTAAACAACCTTTGATAAAACAAGACGGCGTAATTACAGAAGCATTAAGTAACGCAATGTTTAGAGTTCGTCTTGAAAACGGTCACGAGGTAATTTCTACCATTTCAGGGAAAATGAGAATGCATTACATTCGTATTTTACCAGGAGATAAAGTAGGCATTGAAATGAGCCCATACGATTTAACTAGAGGAAGAATTATTTTACGATATAAATAAATAAATAAAATGAAAGTTAGAGCATCAATTAAAAAACGTAGCGCAGACTGCAAGATTGTACGCAGAAAAGGTGTATTACGTGTAATAAACAAAAAAAATCCACGTTTTAAACAACGTCAAGGGTAAAACCTACCTGTTGAATGATAGATGTTGAATGTTGATTTTTCAATAAATATCAAAAAACATTAAATTAAAATTAAACATTAAAAATTAAACATTAATAATAAATGGCTCGTATAGCAGGTATTGATTTACCAAAAAATAAAAGAGGCGAAATAGGATTAACCTATATTTACGGAATTGGACGTTCAACAGCAACTGAGATTTTAGAATCAGCAAAGATTGACGTAAATAAAAAAGTAAAAGATTGGAATGACGAAGAGCAAACTGCCATTCGTAATATCATTACTGCTGAATTTAAAGTTGAGGGTCAATTGCGTTCTGAAGTTCAAATGAGCATCAAACGTTTATTGGATATCGCTTGCTATCGTGGTTTACGTCATCGTAAAGGTTTACCATTACGTGGTCAACGTACTCGTACAAATTCACGTACTCGTAAAGGTCGTAGAAAGACAGTTGCTGGTAAAAAGAAAGTAGCTAAAAAATAATCATTAAATAATTCATTCTAAATAATAAGTTTTAAGTTTTGGATCATCAAAATTTTAAATTTCAAAATTAAATAAATGGCAAAAGGAACACAACAACAAAGCGCAAAAGCAGCTGCTAAAAAAAGAGTTGTAAAAATTGACACACATGGTGATGTACACGTTACGGCAAGTTTCAATAACATCATTGTAGTATACACAAACAAGCAAGGACAAGTTATATCTTGGAGTTCTGCTGGTAAAATGGGTTTCAGAGGTAGTAAGAAAAATACGCCCTATGCAGCACAATTAGCTTCAGCTGATGCAGGAAAAGTAGCATTTGATGCTGGTATGAAAAAAGCAGACGTTTTCGTTAAAGGACCTGGTTCTGGACGTGAAAGTGCAATTCGTGCAGTATCTCAATCTGGTATTGAAGTAACATCTATTTTTGATGTAACGCCTATGCCTCACAATGGTTGTCGTCCTCCAAAGAAAAGAAGAGTTTAATTCTTGAGTAATATTCGAATGTTAATATTCGAATATTCTTTTTATAAGCTACTAAAATCTAAATTCGGATTTTAATATGAGTTTAGTAGTTATGTTTAATCAAAAAATCCAAAAAATAAATTAAAATGGCAAGATACACAGGCCCCAAAACAAAAATTTGTAGAAAATTTGGTGAACCAATTTTAGGAAATGCTAAAGGTTTATCAAAAAACAGTAATCCTCCTGGTCAACACGGAGGTACTAAAAAACGTAAACAACCAAGTGAGTACGCTTTACAATTAAGTGAAAAACAAAAAGCTAAATATACTTATGGTGTATTAGAACGTCGTTTTAGAAACACATTTGAAGAAGCAGTTCGTTTGAAAGGAGTAACAGGTGAGAATTTAATCATGCTATTAGAAGCGCGTTTAGATAATACAGTTTACCGTTTAGGTATATCTGAATCAAGACCAGGTGCTCGTCAGTTAGTTTCTCATAAACACATTACAGTAAACGGACATGTTTGCAATATCCCTTCTGCCTTATTAAAGCCGGGTGATATTGTAGGGATAAAAGAAAAAACAGCTGCAAATCAATCATTGATTAGCCGTGTAAGAGGAAAAGATCCAAAAATTAATTGGTTAGAGTGGAATGAAAAAGAGATGAAAGGTACTTATGTAGCTAATCCTCAAAGAGAAAGTATTCCAGAAAACATCAAAGAACAATTGATTGTTGAGTTATACTCTAAATAGTCTTTATCTTAATATTAATTAATACATAAAATAAATAAATTAATGGCAATATTAAATTTCCAAAAACCAGACAAAATAGTTCTTCAAAAAGCATCAGAATTCGAAGGTTTATTCGAGTTCCGTCCCTTAGAACCTGGTTTTGGTGTCACAGTAGGTAATTCACTTCGTAGAGTTTTATTAAGCTCATTAGAAGGATATGCTATTTGTGGAATTAAAATAGAAAGCGTAGATCACGAATTTTCAACTGTAAAAGGTGTTACAGAAGATGTAACTGAAATTATTTTAAATTTAAAACAAGTTCGTTTTAAAAAGAAAATAGATTCTGAATTTTCAAGTGAAAGAATTGAAGTGCTTGTAAAAGGTAAAGAACAATTTACTGCTGGAATGATTGGAGAAGTAACTAATAACTTCGAAATCACCAATCCTGATTTAGTAATTTGTAACATGAATCCTTCTACCAATTTCAAAATAGAATTAAGTATCATTAAAGGTCGTGGGTATATTCCTGCTGATGACAATAAATCACGTGAATTGTCTGCTGGTTGGATAGCTACTGACAGTATTTTTACTCCGATCAAAAATGTAAAATATACTATCGAAAATACCCGTGTAGAACAACGTACTGATTATGAAAAATTAATCTTAGAAGTTAGCACAGATGGTACAATTCATCCTGAAGATGCAGTTAAACAAGCAGCAAGAATCATGATTCAACATTTAATGTTAATCACAGATGAAAATATTACATTTGACACAGGGGTATCTGAAAAACATGATGTAGTAGATGAGCAAACGCTTAAATTACGTCAAATCTTAAAAACTCCATTAGAAGATTTAGATTTATCAGTTCGTGCATTTAACTGTTTGAAAGCAGCTAAAATTAATAGCTTAAGCGAATTAGTTCAATACGAACAAGATGAATTGATGAAATTTAGAAATTTCGGTCAAAAGTCTTTATCAGAAATAGAACAAGTTTTAATCGACCGAGGATTAGGATTTGGAATGGATTTATCAAAAATTAATTTAGATGACCTTTAGTCGTAAAGGTTTTAAAACAAAAAATAACGCATGAGACACGGTGTAAAAAATAATCATTTAGGACGTACAACTCCACATAGAAAAGCTTTGTTAAGAAATTTATCAATTGCTTTAATTGAACACAAACGTATTGTAACAACGCTAGCTAAAGCTAAGGCATTACGTATTTTCATAGAACCTTTATTAACAAAATCTAAAACAGATACAACTCATCAACGTCGTATTGTATTTAGTTATTTACAAAACAATGATGCTTTAAAAGAATTGTTTAGTGTTGTAAATTCTAAAATCGCTTCACGACCAGGTGGATACACTCGTATCATTAAATTAGATAGACGTTTAGGTGATGCTGCTGATATGGCAATGATTGAATTAGTTGATTTTAATGAAGTTTACAACGTGAAAACAGTTGTAGGTGAAGAAAAGAAAAAAACTCGTAGAGGTCGTACAGCAAAGAAAGCGGAAACTCCAGTAGAAGCAGTTGTTGATGCTCCAGTAGAAGCAGTTGTTGAAGCTCCAGTAGCTGAAGCTGCAACGGATGAAGCAACAGAAGCTTAATCTTTATAAAATTTATTTATTCTAAAACTGCATCTTAATGATGCAGTTTTTTTATTGATCAATAATTTCCCATTTTTTTTTGTCTCTAAGCCAATTTACTCGAAAACTTGAATTCGCTTTGATCAATTGATTACTTAATATGTTTCCTTTATCTGTCAATTGAATATCATTTTTAGTGTTAAATGTTAATTGACCTGCAAAATAAAGTTGCCAATCGTAAATTGTATTCATTAATGAATTGTTGAAAAGGGAAATATTGTCTATGGTACCTAATCCTCGTAAAATATAAGTATTGTAATTAGTATTTATTTCAGATCCAATTGTAGATTTTACTTCAATATCAAAAGGATAAACTGCATTTCGAGGATAAATATAATTATTTCTTGAGGCACTGTAATTTCCAATAATATTTGTTGGTAATAATGAATGGATATACGAATTATGCACTTCTACACGAGGCTGGGCACCATTGCTATTATTAAAAATAGTTTCACCATATTCTTCATTTATAGGGCAATTCATATGGCTAATAAAAACGATACTGTTGGTATCCATAAGTGGTTTATTCAATGGATTGGCACCCACATAAATAAAACGAGTACCCATAACCGTTGGTGAATCAATGTATACCTTAAAGCTATATCCTAAAAAAAAACCGCCATTTTTTGTGCTATTAAAAGAGTCTTTTAATGAATAAAAATAAATAGTACTGCTGTCACCCACAATTGCACTTCCTAAAGCAATACTTTGACCAAAGCAATAATAGGTATTGTTTTTTGAATAGATTGATTTGCAAAGTCCTTTTTTAGTATTATTATAAATGTAAATTGCTTTGTTTGAGTAAAAGTGATTATTTTTTATATTTATTTTTATTTCCGACTCATTTGTAACTAAAGATTCTGTTGTATGTGTAATTGCAGCAGCTACTGTTTTGCCGAAATAATTATTTTCAATAGTTGCGCTGTGTACAATTTCTACCCCATAAAATTTATTGTAAAAAATATTATTTCGAATGATTGCATTTGGATAATAAAAACCTAATTGTATACCGTCTGTGGCTGTTGAATCAAAATAATTCCCTTCAAAAATTTGATATTTTGTGTTTGACAACGAAGCGTTTCTATATTGTTGGTTATAAATTTTTGTTCCACTGGCAAATTGAATTGAGTTGCGATGGTTATTGTAAAATTTACAATTTTTAAATAATGTAGACACATCAGGATGGCAATAAACAGATACTCCAAAGGCTTGTTTGTCGCTTGTTTCATTAGAAGCTAAACCACACCTTAAAAAAAGAACACGATCACAAATTAGTTCATTACATGTGCCTGAACCAAACATTCCAACACTAAAGGCGCCATAGGCTTCAATTTGGCTATTGCGCACGTTTAGTTTTCGGCAATAATTTTTATTCCCTCCTGATGATGAAATTCCTTTGAAAAAATTTCCACTGATTATTAGATGATTGATGGCTACATCTAAATTCCCTTGTAAAATAGTAATAGCAGCTGTAATTTTATTTTTTTCTTTTTCACTGCCGGGGTTTTGGGGTCCAACTAGCTGCAAGGAATCCATGTAAACATTGCTTTTTGTATCGTTATTTTTAAAAGTAAATAAGCTGAATTGGTTTGTAGGATTTTCATTATCCATTATCAATTTACTCTTGTTTTCACCAATTAACTTTAGTTTCCGTTTTCCATCTAGTGCAATAATAATAGTAGAATCTGCTTCTGTAAATTGAAATAAATAGTTTCCTTTAGGAAAAAACAATTCAATGTTTGGTTTCGATTTTAAAGAATTTATACATTGTTGTAAATGAAGCCTATTTTCTAAACCATTATTATTTGGCAGTACTTGATAGCTTTGAACATTAATTTTAATACAGTCTTGCCCTTGAGTTTTGAAATTAATACAAAGCAGTAAAATGAAAATGAATAGTCGCATCTAGCACAAATTTACTTTTTTTAAGAAAAACTATACTATTTATTTTATGCTATAGATTTTTAAACGGATTATTCAAAAAGACTGATTTTTATATATTCATTCATCAGAAAAATTTAAACAACATTTATGATAAATTGGGTTGTTGAAACCTTAAAATTAAATCACCTCGATAATATTAAATAGTATCTGCTTTTTTTGTATTACAAGTGTGACACATGGGTTGTAAATTGTTTATATCATTATTTCCGCCTTTACTTTTAGGAATAATGTGGTCAATTGTCATCATTTCAAAATTTTCGGTATATAAATCGATATGAAATCCACCTGCATTGTTTTTAGCTTTGATTAAATAAATGCCTTCTTTGTTACAAATTTTATTGATGCATATATTGCCATGATGAAAAAAAACGCGTAGGCGACGGTGAGTAGAAAATTTTGTTTGCAATAAGGTAATGTCCAACAATTCGTGGAAAGTATATTTGTGTCCTAATATTTGAGGAAATTTAATCATGTTTCTGCATTCAAATATCTGTAAAAAAAATGTATTTTCGCAAAATGGCGAAAGGAAAAAATTTACAATGTGCATTCTGTTTAAAAACAAACGAAGATGTGCTGATGATTGTGAGTGGTGCAAAAGCTAGTATTTGCAATGAGTGTGTAGAAAACGCAACTAAAATAATAGAGCAAGAATTAGGAAAATTTGAGGATAGAGTGGATGGTAAATCAAATAAGAAACAAGTTGGAGATACTAAGTTTCATTATAAACCCATTGAAATTAAAGAATATTTAGACCAATATGTGATAGGACAAGAAGATGCCAAAAAGGTGTTGAGTGTCGCTATTTACAATCATTACAAACGATTAAACCAAATCGTAAGCGATGATATTGAGATTGAAAAATCAAATATTATTATGGTTGGTGAAACGGGTTCAGGAAAAACATTGTTGGCAAAATCAATTGCTAAAATGTTGAATGTGCCATTTGCAATAGCAGATGCAACTGTTTTTACGGAAGCTGGCTATGTGGGTGAGGATGTGGAAAGTATTTTATCAAGATTATTGCAAGCCGCTGATTATGATGTAGAACAAGCCCAAAAGGGAATAGTATTTATAGATGAAATTGATAAATTAGGACGCAAAAGCGACAATCCATCGATTACTAGAGATGTGAGTGGAGAAGGTGTTCAACAAGGTTTATTAAAATTGTTAGAAGGTGCTGATGTATTAGTTCCACCTCAAGGAGGTCGTAAACACCCTGACCAAAAAATGGTGAAAATAAATACACAAAATATTTTATTTATTTGTGGTGGTGCTTTTGAGGGCATCGATAAAATGATAGCTCGTAGAATTCAAACATCATCTATTGGTTTTAAAACCAATAAAGAAGATGAAAATGTTGAAAAAGATAATTTAATCCAATATGTAAACTCACAAGATTTACGTTCGTTTGGTTTGATTCCTGAGTTACTAGGCCGTATGCCTGTTGTTACTTTTTTAAAATCATTGGATAAAAGTGCACTTCGAAGAATTTTAACAGAGCCTAAAAATGCGTTAATTAAACAATATACTCGTTTGTTTGAGTATGAAGATATTCAGTTAGAAATAACTGATGAAGCACTAGATTATATCGTGGAGAAGGCTATTGAGTTTAAACTCGGAGGAAGAGGTTTGCGCTCTATTTGTGAATTAGTGATGACCGATGCAATGTATGAATTACCAAGTCAGAAAGAGGCTAAACATTTTGCCATTTCGCTTGAATATGCAAAAGAGAAAATCGAAAAATCAAAATACGCATATCAGAAAGTAGCTTAATCAATTGTTCTAATTAATAACGAATTTATTTATTATTTTGCTTTATTCGGTTGTAATTTTTTTATGTTTATTGTCATTATAATGGCTATTGCAAATACGATAATAGAAATAGTCATAAATGCAGTTTGAGCACCCCATTGGTACCATAAAAAACCAGTTATTAAGTTCGCAAAAAGTAATCCAATACTATTAACTCCTTCATAAAAACCAATTGCAGCGCCTTTACTTTCTGAGGGTATTGTTTCTACCAAAATGGCTTTAATGATTCCGTTGGTGAATGCATAAAATAAACCATAAAGAAAAAACGACACGATAAGGGTTCCAAAATGTAGATTTCTTGAAAATAAAAAATAAGCGATTGCATAAATAAATAATCCTATTAGAAATATATTCATTTTACGGTAACGGTCGGCTAGTTTGCCTATTGGAAAAGAAAACGTTGCATAAACAAGGTTGAACAAAATATAAAGCCCAATTAATTTGGTTTCAGAAACCCCAATTTCTTTTGCTCTCAATAACAAAAAAAGATCAGAACTATTGACAAGTGAAAAAATAATTAGAAAAAGAACAATAGTAAGATATGGTTTAGGTGCTTTTTTGTAAAATGAAAAATTCTCTGACAATGAAAAAGTTGGTTTTGGAGGTAGGAGAAATGTTTCTTTTTTTTCTTTTATAAAAAAAGTAAATACGATTGAAAAAATACCTGGCACTAAACTAATCAGAAAAAGTAGTTTGTATTTTTCGGGATTAAAATATAAAAAAAGCAATGCAGCCAAAGGACCCAAAACGGCTCCTAATGTATCCATTGATCGATGCAATCCAAAAACCTGAGCATTTGTAGATGTAGTTGCTTCCTCAGCAAGTAAAGCATCTCGAGCGCCGGTTCTTATTCCTTTTCCTATTCGGTCGAATGCTCTTGCCGAAAAAATGAGCGCAATGTAATTTGAAATTCCAATCAATGGTCTTGATAAAATGCTTAATGCATAACCCATTTGAATAAAAGGGAGTCGTTTCTGAAATTTATCAGAAAGACTCCCCATGTACATTTTTGAAAATCCAGCAGTAAACTCTGCAATTCCTTCTAAAATCCCTATTATTACAGAACCATATCCAATTTGTTTTAAGTAAAGAGGAATAATAGGGTATAGCATTTCACTGCTAAAATCATTTAATAAACTGATAATAGATATAATCCAAACCGTTCGAGTAATGTTTTTAAACATTGACTTATTTTTCAAACATCAAATAGTGCACTTTTGTTAACCATTTATTGGTATCTGGCTCAACTTTAGGGTCAGTGATATATTCTTCAAGTATTAAACTTGGAGTCATATTTTTACTTCTCATTACAGAATCTAAAGCTACATAGGCTAAATTTGTTTTCTCGAATGAACCATAATGCTCCGTGTAAATATCTTTACAACCATTAATGCTATATATTTCAAATTCTCCTTTTGTTACCTCTTTTGATGATAGTGGAATTGCTGTCGCAATATCTGCCGTTTGGGTAGCGTTATCCCAATTAAAAATAATTCCTGAAGCCGGTTTTTTAGCATTTTGACCAGCCGTTGCATATAACTTTGCAAAGTTAGTTTCAAAAAAAGAAGGTAATTGATTAAAGTTTACTCGAGCTCTTTTTATTAAATAATGATTGCCATTAAATTTTGACTCTTGTACAACGTAGTTATTAATTGCAAAACCAGCACCACCATTTTTAACAACTTCTTCTAAATAATTTAATCCTTTATTGTAATCATTTTTTATATCATAAAAAAAGCCCATGATAAATTGAATACCACGTTGAGTAAAAGGTGTTTCTGATTTAGACATCATACTCCAAGTTACATCCGTAAATTCACCATTTGGTTTTAATTGAATCATCATGTCATTAATCATGTCGAAATCTACAAATTTCAAATCTGCATGAACGCTTTCATTCATAACTTGACTGGTAAAAACCATGCTTCCATTTCCAGATTTTTTAGAAGTCCATGTATAACTACCGCCAACACCTGATGATGCTGCACCATAAGTTAATTTTATACTTGTGTCGTCTTTCATCCAAGGGCTCCATTTTGCCCAATTTTTAAAATCTGCAATTTGGTAATAAACCATATTCGGAGAACCTGATATCGTTTTAGTGACACTTACTTCCCATTTTTTTGGTCCTATAAAACATAAAATAAAATAAATAGCAAATAGAGTTGCTATAACAATGAATATTTTTTTAAACATATTTTTTCTTTTAGACTTGCAAGATAGTATTCTAATTGATTATTTGCAAGTGCAAGATGTTTAAT
Organism: Chitinophagaceae bacterium; assembly: GCA_044353665.1. Taxonomy (GTDB): domain Bacteria; phylum Bacteroidota; class Bacteroidia; order Chitinophagales; family Chitinophagaceae; genus OLB11. The sequence goes on from JBILBN010000009.1 coordinate 26,504, forward strand.
CAACTTTTTTTAAGTAATCACAACACGCTGGTATAAATATTGGTTAGCTAAATTATTTTTACTGACATTTTTAATTTAGTATATATTTGTAACTGAGGAAAAAATATATGAGCAATCCCAATTTAGATGCAGAAAATAATGGAATCAATTCTGATAAAGAATTTGAAAATACAATTAGGCCTTCTTCAATTGAAGATTTTTCTGGGCAAATTGAATTAATTGAGAATTTGCAAATATTTATTCAGGCTGCCAATCAACGAGGTGAGGCATTAGATCATGTCTTGTTTCATGGACCACCAGGTTTAGGGAAAACAACGTTGTCAAGAATTGTTGCCAATGAGTTAGGTGTTCAAATTAAAGAAACGAGTGGTCCAGTGATTGAAAAACCAGCTGATTTAGCCGGGTTGTTAACTAGCCTTGAGCCAAGAGATGTATTATTTATAGATGAAATTCATCGTTTAAGCACGGTAGTGGAAGAGTATTTATATGCTGCAATGGAAGATTATAAAATAGACATTATGATTGACAGCGGACCGAATGCACGAAGTATTCAAATTGCATTAAATCCGTTTACATTAGTAGGTGCTACCACTCGTTCTGGATTGTTGACAGCTCCATTATTATCACGTTTTGGCATTAAATCTCGTTTAGAATATTATCCATTAGACGTATTAGAAAATATTGTACGAAGAAGTGCTGGCGTTTTAGGCGTTAAAGTAACTTCTGATGCCAGCAGAGAAATTGCACGACGAAGTAGAGGAACACCGCGTATTGCCAATGGCTTGTTGAGAAGAATGAGGGATTTTGCTCAAATTTTAGGCAATGGAGTGATTGATTTAGGAATTTCGGAACATGGTTTAAAAGCACTTAAAGTAGATGCCAATGGTTTGGATGAAATGGATAATAAAATTTTATTGACATTAATACAAAAATTTAAAGGGGGGCCTGTAGGCATTAGTAACATTGCAACTGCTGTAGGTGAAGAAAGTGGAACTATTGAGGAAGTATATGAGCCATTTTTAATTCAAGAAGGATATATTGTAAGAACACCAAGGGGTAGAGAAGCTACGGAAAAAGCATATAAACACTTAAACCTTCATGCACATTATAGAGGTATTGAAGGAACTTTATTTTAATTTTTTACATACAAAAAAAGGGTCGCTTGAAATATTTCAAACGACCCTTTTTTGTATTTATAGAATTTATTTTTGCTTTTTTGTTACAATATTAATGATGTAAAAAACAATATTTGCAGTAGAAAATACCATAATGAATTTATAGTAATTATCTATAACTTTAGTCTCATAATTGGCTGCTATAAAATGTCCTGGATTAAAATAAACCATATAGGTTAATGCCAATAATGTAATCGCAGTAACTATCCCAATAATACTTACAAACTTTGATTTGCGAACCTCTGTCAATTTATCGGATAGTACACTGTTTCTTAAGCTATATAGAATATAAATAATAAAACCAACTAACAACCAAATTAATAATCTTGACCAGTTTTCAAAGCCTAACCCAAAAATCATAAAACCACAAACCAAAACACCTAATAATGGAATTAAAGGAACCAATGGTACTTTAAACGGTCTCACTGCATCAGGGTTAGATTTGCGCATGGCAATTACACCCAAAGAAACTAATACAAATGCGAAGAGTGTTCCAATACTACACATATCTCCAACTATATCACCAGGAACAAATGCTGCAAAAAATCCAACTAAAACAAATAACCAAATAGTTGCTTTTGCAGGCGTATTGTATTTTGGATGCACTTCTGAAAAAGCTTTAGGTAATAATCCGTCTTTACTCATTGTAAAAAATACACGAGATTGTCCCATCAACATCACTAAAATTACAGAAGAGAATCCTGCTAAAATAGCAATGGTAATTAATCCACCAAACCATTCATAACCAATCATATACTTATTAATTGCATAAGCAACAGCAGCTTCATGTCCAGGACCAGTTACACTAAATTCTTTGTAGTTTGCTATACCTGTTAAAACATAAGAAAATAAAATATAAAGCACAGTGCAAAAAGCCAACGAACCTAAAATGCCAATTGGCATACCTTTTTGAGGATTTTTTGCTTCTTGAGCAGCTGTACTTACTGCATCAAAACCTACATACGCAAAAAATACAATTCCTGCACCACGTAAAACTCCACTCCAACCAAATGCTCCACTTTCTCCTGTATTTTCAGGAATAATAACTGCATGATTGATAGGAACAATAAAGTGCCAGCCAATAGCAATAAAAATTAATACAATCACCACTTTAATGATTACAATAATTGAATTGAAATTAGCAGATTCTTTTGTTCCTCTAATTAATAACATGGTCAATAACGCTAAAATCAATATGGCAGGTAAATTAATAATTCCATTAACACCTGATGCAACTCCTTCTATCATTTGGGATTGAAAAGGAGAGTGGCACCACTCATACGGAATCGTAAACCCAAAGTAATGTTCACAAAATTTATTTAAATATTCACTCCATGCAATGGCTACAGTGGCTGCACCTAATGCGTATTCTAAAATTAAATCCCAACCAATAATCCAAGCAATTAGTTCACCCATAGTAGCATAACTATAAGTGTAAGCACTTCCTGCAATGGGAATCATGGAGGCAAACTCTACATAACATAATCCTGCAAATGCACAACCAATTCCTGCAATGATATATGAAATCATAACACCTGGTCCTGCATGGTTACCAGCAGCAGCAGCAGTTCTCACAAAAATACCAGCACCTATAATTGCGCCTATTCCTAATGCTAATAAAGCACCTGAGCCTAAGGTTCTTTTCAACGTGTGTTCACCTGTCTCAGCTGCTTCTGCCAATAATTTATCCAATGGCTTTTTAATAAATAAACTCATTTTGTATTTTATAATTTGGGAGTAAGATAGTAAAAAATTAATAATTAGCAAATTCTTACTAAATTTTATGTTGTATTTAATAATATATCGTAATATTGCAATATATAAATATAAAAATGGGAATTACTAAAACCGCTTTTTTTACATCAAACCAAAATCAATTGGCAAACTTAGCAAAAGCCTTAGCCAATCCAGCCCGAATTGCCATTATTGAATATTTATTAAAAGTAGATAGCTGTATTTGTGGAGATATTGTAACTGAATTGCCCTTGGCTCAGCCTACAATTTCCCAACATTTGAAAGAATTAAAAAATGCAGGAATCATTCAAGGAAGTATTGAAGGAAATTCTATTTGCTACTGTTTGAACACTGATACACTTCAAATTTTACAATCATTTTTTTCTAAAATAATTACAAAAGTAGATAAAAATAAATGTTGTTAATCCTTTTTACACATAACAGATATTGGATGAATGCTAAACAATAAACGTTAACTTTATTAAATATATAAATATAAAAAATCATGAAACTAAACGAATTCAAATCCATTTTAAAAACGCAAGATGAGTTGCATTTTCAACTTCAAAACGGCGAAAAAGTACCGGCTCATTTTCATATTACCGAAGTTGGTTTGGTTAGCAAACATTTTGTGGATTGTGGTGGCACGGTCAGATTGGAAAAGAAAATTAATTTTCAATTATGGACTTCAGTCGATTTTTATCACAGACTTAAAGCAGAAAAGCTGTTGAATATTATTGACCAATCTGCAAGCTTGATCGAAAATGAAGATTATGAAATTGAATTAGAATATCAACAAACTTCCATTACTAAATTTGGATTAGCTTTTGAGAATAATCAATTTATTTTGACAAATTTGCAAACTGCTTGTCTTGCTGAAGATGCTTGTGGAGTAACTCCTGAAAAAATAAAAGTTACACTAGAAGAATTGAAAGAGAAAGCAAGTAGTTCTTGTACACCAGGTGGGGGGTGTTGCTAATAGCATAAATAAATAATTAAATGTGAAAAAAATAAAATCATTTTGGTTAACTATTTCAGGAAGTATTAGTTCAATAATTCCGTTGTTTTTTACTGTTTGTAAAAGTGGAGCTTGTGGTGCCGTTTGCATCAGTCCAATTGCTTCTATTCTTGGTATATCAAGTGCAACATTAATTGCATCTCCAATAACACAATCTTTATTTCCATTACTATTAGTAATTAGTTCAGTATCATTTACAATTTCATATTATAAATTGTATGTATTGCCAAAGCTTACAGAATACAATACATGTAATTCAGATTGTAATTGTGAAAATCCAAAACAAACTAAGCAGTATAAAATATCACTTTATACTTTTTGGATTGGCTTATTAGCTAGTGTTTTCTTTTTTACGTATTTTGAATATCAAAATTATAAGGCAAATTCATCTTTAGTAAATAAACAAAATGTAGAAATTAAAAATGCTACATCCGCTGATTCTTTAAATACTGAAATTCCATGTTGTATTTCTAGTGAATCTAGTAATAAAACAAAAGTAAAACCAGTAAAAGAAATAGAAGAAAAACCATGCTGTACAGGAGATCAAAAATGTGATTAAAAAATAAATATGAATAAAAACATTTTAACAATTATTGAAACGTTTTCTGATGAGAATATTTCAATAGAACGAAAAAAAATATTGGAACCTTTAATAGAATATGTTCAATCTAAATTTGATAAAAATGAAACTATTCGATTAAATTTTATATGTACTCATAACTCAAGAAGAAGTCATTTATCTCAAATTTGGGCACAAACTATGGCGTATCATTTTAGTATAAAAAATATTTTTTGTTACTCTGGAGGAACAGAAGCTACAGCCTTGTTTCCCAAAGTTGTAGAAATACTAATAAAACAAGGGTTTGAAATTGATAAATTGGCAGAAAATCAAAATCCTATATATTCTATAAAATATGCTCAAAACGAAATGCCAATAATTTGTTTTTCAAAAAAGTATGATAGCGATTTTAATCCTCAAAGTAATTATGGTGCAATATTAACTTGTAATAATGCTGATGTAGGCTGTCCAATAGTGATAGGTGCAGAGGCTCGGTTTCCAATAAAATACAATGACCCAAAAGAATTTGACAATACTGATTTGATGGATGAAAAATACATTGAACGAAGTTTAGAAATTGCTCAAGAATTCTATTTCATTTTTAAAAATATTAAAAAATAACAAATATTATGCGTGTAAATAATTGCAACCCCACTATTAACAGAGCTAAACTTTCTTTCTTGGATAGGTTTTTAACTTTGTGGATTTTTATTGCCATGTTGATTGGAATTTCTATCGGTTATTTTATTCCCAATTCGGCAAATTTTATCAATTCTTTTTCAAGTGGAACAACCAATATTCCCTTAGCCATAGGATTAATTTTAATGATGCATCCACCTTTGACTAAAGTAAATTTTAAACAAATTCCGAAAATATTAGCCAAGCCAAAATTGCTATTCATTTCATTTTTGATTACTTGGATAGTAGGACCTTTTTTAATGTTTTTGTTAGCTACAACCTTTTTAAAAGATTATCCAGAATACATGACAGGCTTAATTATTATAGGCTTAGCTCCTTGCATTGCCATGGTTATTGTATGGAATGAGTTAGCCGAAGGAAATCGTGAATTAGTAGCAGGATTGGTTGGTATAAATAGTTTATTGCAAGTGTTCTTTTTTAGTTTATATGCTTATTTTTATTTAGAAATCATGTTGCCTTTGTTTGGTTTTGAAGGGTTAAATATTAATATCACCATAGCAGAGATTGCCAAAACAGTTGGTATTTATTTAGGAATTCCATTTGTAGCAGCTGTCATTAGCAGAAACGTATTACTAAAATCAAAAGGTGAAATTTGGTTTAAAGAAAAATTCCTACCTAAAATTTCACCAATCACTTTAATCGCCTTGTTATTTACCATTGTGGTTATGTTTAGTTTAAAAGGACAAATGATAGTTTCAATTCCAATGGATGTGATTAGAATTGCCATTCCATTAGTCATCTTTTTTTCTATCATGTTTGTATTGATGTTTTTGGTCGGAAAGTTTGCAGGTGCCGATTATAAAGACAATGCAGCCCTTTCTTTTACAGCATCAGGCAATAATTTCGAATTGGCCATTGCCGTTTCAATTGGCGTTTTTGGTATTAATTCTGGACAAGCATTTGCAGGTGTAATAGGACCTTTGGTAGAAGTTCCTGCGTTGATTTTATTAGTTCAATTAGCATTTTGGTTTAAGAAAAAATGGTATTCAAAAGATTCATAAAATAAAAATTACCCAGCCGAGTTTTTGATCATTTCATTTAGCTTTTTCATTTCTTGCTCATTCAATAATCGATATTTACCCAATTTAATTGCATCTAATTGAATATTCATGATTCTCACACGGGTCAAAGCAATTACATCATAGCCTAAGTATTCGCACATTCTTCGTATTTGACGATTCATGCCTTGTACTAAAATGATGCTAAACTTTTTGCTGCCTAATTTTCGAACTTTACATTTTAACGTCATTTTGCCTAAAACAGGAACGCCATTCGACATGCTTTGTATAAACTCAGGGGTTACACTTTTATTTACCGTAACAACATATTCTTTCTCGTGTTGATTTCCAGCTCTTAATATTTTATTTACATAATCACCATTATTGGTTAAAAATATTAATCCATCAGAATCCTTGTCAAGCCTGCCTATTGGCACAATTCTTTTTGGATAATTGATGAAGGAAATGATATTGGTTTTGTCATGCAAATCTGTAGTAGAGGTAATGCCAGATGGCTTATTAAATGCTAAAATGATATCTTGTTGCACTTTCGCTTTTTTCAATACTTCGAAATCTACAATGACTGTATCTCGTTCACTCACTCTATCCGTAAGCAAGGCAACATTGTCGTTAATCATTACACGAGCTTGTTCTATTAATTTTTCGGCTTCTCTTCGAGAGCAGTAGCCAGATGAGCTGATGTATTTATTAATTTGAATTCCGTTTTCTTGCATGTCAATAATTGACAACAAACTTACGCCTAAATGAATGTAAATTATCCGTATTTTCGCTAAAATTTTATTCAAATGAAAAAGATATTTTTTTTATTGTTGATTATTGCAACTTTTAATGCGATTGCACAAAAAAAAGTCACCTATATAAAAATAGAACGAACTCCATGTTTTGGTCGATGCCCAGTTTATTCTATTGAAATAATGAGCAATGGTAAAATAAAATATGAAGGCAAGCGAAATGTAGAAAAATTAGGCATTTTAAATTATAAAGTTTCACCTCAAAAAGTAAAAAATATTTTTGCCTATATCGAAAAAAATAAAATCAGTTCGTTGAAAAATAAGTACGAACAAATAGCTTCCGATTTACCAAGATTAAACATGACCTTTTTGATTGCTAAAAAAGCAAAAACCATTTTGAATGCAGAAGCTGGTCCAGATTATTTACAAGAAATCGCTTTCCGGGTAGACGCCTTTTGGGATGAACTAATGGCAGGAAATAATCCACCCCCAGTTCTTATAGAACCAATACCATCAATGATTCAGGATGTACAGGATGTAATTCCAGAACCACAAATTTTCACATATGTTGAGCAAATGCCTCAATTTCCTGGTGGTGATGCTCAATTAATGGAGTATATTAGAAATAATATTAAATATCCTGAAATGGCAAAAGAACAAGGCATTCAAGGAAAAGTGATTGTCAATTTTATTGTGCATGAAGATGGAAATATTACCTCCGTAAAAGTGGTAAAATCGTTGAGCAAAGAATGTGATGCAGAGGCTATTCGTATCTTCAGTAATATGCCTAAATGGAAACCAGGAATGCAAAATGGGAGAGCCGTAAAAACACAAATGAATGTACCCATTAATTTTAAATTGGATTAAATTATGAAAAAAATAATAGTACTCGTTTTTTGCTTATGTACTTTGAATTTGTTAGCTCAAAATAAAGTGTCAAAAGTGACCTTAGAACGCACCTCAAAAATTGGAAAATTTCCTGTTTATCAAATTGAAATTACTGATGCAGGAAATATAAAATACAATGGAAAAAGAAATGTAAAAATCATAGGTGATTACATGTTTCATCTACCTGTTGAAAAAATAAAAAATCTTTTTTATCACATCAACAGTCAAAAAATGAACACCTTGCCGAATAGCTATCAATTGCAAACAGCTGATTTGTCAAGTACTAATTTAATTTTTGTATATAACGATGCAAAAGATAAAATAATAAAAAATATTTCTGAAGGTCCTAAATATTTAATTGAAATAGCCTCTGAAATAGATAAAATTTGGGATGAAACTGTTCGCAAAGAAAGTGATTCTAATATAGTCGCTCCATTGAGCTCAGATAGAAATAAAATCCCATCAGTATTAGAAGATGTTGGGCTTTCAAAACCGATATCCAAAATAGAAATTTTTGAATTTGTGGAGCAAATGCCTGAATATCTCGGTGGAGAAGATAAGTTAGAACACTATTTTAAAGAAAATATAATCTATCCTACTAAAGCAAAAGAAATGAGAATAGAAGGTAGGGTAATTTGTGCGTTTATTGTAAATGAAGATGGCTCACTTTCTGATATAAAAATTGCTCGAAGTATAAGTGAAGAATTTGATGAAGAGGCTATTCGATTAATCAAAAATATGCCTAATTGGAAACCTGGAAAACAAAATGGAAAAGCAGTTAAAGTTAGCTATAGCCTACCTATTATTTTTAATTTAGATTAATAAAATTTTAATTATTCAATGAAACAAATACTATACACACTATTACTTTTATCCTCGTTGACTGTTATGGCGCAACGACAAAATGATTATCAAACCAAAGCCAATAAACATTATTGGCAAAACAGAAAACCTAATGCAGCCTATTGGCAACAAGATGTGCATTATATTATAGATGCCAATATTTTAGAAAAGAAAAACATCATTGATGCCAAAGAAGAATTGCGTTATACCAACAATTCTCCGGATACGTTGTATTTTGTGTACTTTCATTTATACCAAAATGCGTTTGTGAAAAATTCGTATTTAGAAGAATTGCATCGGGTTAATAAGCAACCAGCAAAAAACCTTGGACGCTACGAAAAAAAGGGTTTAGGAACTGAAATTTTAAACCTAAAAGTAGATGGTAAAGCGCCAATGATTGAAATTGACAATACCATCATGAAAGTGTATTTGCAAACACCTTTATTTCCAAATGAATCAGTTACATTCAATATTGATTTTAAAACCTATTTTGATAACAGTGGTTATAGACGACGAATGGGTGTAACGAATAGCTATGGTTTTCCGCATTACAATGGCGTTCATTGGTATCCAAGAATTAGTGTGTATGACATGAAAAAAGGGTGGGATACTGACCAACATTTGAACAAAGAATTGTATGGTAATTATGGACAGTTTGATGTGAATTTAACCTTCCCAGACAATTATGTCGTAGAAGCAACAGGCGCTTTGCAAAATCCTGAAACAGTTTATGCCAATGGATTACGTGAAAAGTTAGATATTAAAAATTTTATCAATAAACCTTGGAACGAAAACCCAAGTACCATAACGCCTTACGATTCTACTAAACGAAAAACTTGGAGCTACAAAGCCATCAATGTACATGATGTTGCATTTACCGCCGACCCTGCTTATCGAATAGATGAAAAAAACTGGAATGGCGTGCAATGCATTGGTTTGGTGTTAGAGTCGCATGCATGCAAATGGAAAAATTCTGCTGACTATGTATCCAAAATTATAAAAACATTCAGTGAAGATTTCGGGATGTATGAATATCCTAAAATGGTAGCGGCCGATGCCGGTGATGGAATGGAATATCCGATGCTAACATTAGACGGTGGTGCCGACCCTGATTACAGAGGATTGTTTGTGCATGAGATTGGACACAATTGGTTTTATGGAATGATAGGGAATAACGAAACCTATCGAGCTGCTTTGGATGAAGGATTCACACAATTTTTAACTGCTTGGGGCTTGAAAAAAATTGATGGAGATACCTTGGTTTCAATTCCTAACAAAAATAAATTTATTCGTAAACATAAAGATCTCGTTTTGGTGAGGGATAGAAGCGTTTATAATGGATATATGCGTGAGGCTGTAAAAGGTGAAGATCCAATGTTGAATACCCATTCAAATGATTTTCATTCGGCAATTGGACATGAAAATGGTTATGGACAAGTATATTATAAAACAGCAACTATGTTGTATAATTTGCAATATGTTTTGGGCGATGAATTATTTCAAAATGCGATGAAACATTATGTTGCTAAATGGAAATTTGCACATCCCTATTTTGAAGATTTTAGACAAAGTATAATTGAGTATACGCATCAAGATTTAAACTGGTTTTTTGACCAATGGTTAGAGACCACTAAAAGTATTGATTATGGAATTACCTCCATAAAAAAAGGATTAAATAATAATGATTACAAAATAAAATTTAAACGCTATGGTCAAATGCAAATGCCTATTGATTTTCAGGTAACTGCAAAAGATGGAAAAAAATACAATTACACCATACCGAATACCGTTTTTCAAAAAAATACCAACAATAAAACATTGTCAAAATGGTATGGTTGGGATTTAATGTATCCTACCTATACAACCAAACTAAACATTCCATCAGGAATAAAAATGGTTCAAATTGATCCCTCAAATCGATTGGCTGATGTGAACATGATGAATAATTATAAACGAAGAGGATTGCTTGTTGCACCAGAATCGACCATTTTAAAATTAGAAAATTATGTGTCTAATCCAGCAACTTGGAAAAAATACAATGCCACTATTCGCCCAGACATTTGGTGGAATGCAATTGATGGCATGAAGCTTGGGGTCAATATCAATGGGCATTACATGAATACGTTCCGAAAATTATATGCAACCGTTTGGTTTAATTCTCGTTTATTATCTTACGAAAAATATGCACCTTACGAAGGTGACAGTTGGTGGAAAAATGTAGCACCTGTTGACTATACGATTCGATATGAAACGCCTTGCAAAACAATAAACCAAAAAATAATTGCCGGTTTTGAAAGCCGACAAATAGAAGGTTTTGCAAAACACAGTGTTTTTACCAAATATCAATTATCGCCAAAAAGCCAGTTCAAAATAGAAGCTACTACATTGTATAGAAGAAGTGGTACAACCAACGAATTTTTATTTGATAAAAATGAATGGACGAGCACAACCGATGCCAAGAAGAATTCATTTCTTCAAATGACTTACAATACTAATTACAATGGAAAGGCTGGCAACGGATTTTTTAAAGCCATTGTTCGAACTTCGTTTAATTACAATTATTCTTACCTACAGGTTGAAGACGTTCATCGTTTTAATTGGAAAAAATTTGAAACCAAAACAAGGGTATTTGGGCGTTTAGGATTCGGGAAAGAAATTCCTACCGAAAGTGCAGTGTATTTGCAAGGTGCTAATCCGGAAGAGTTGATGGAAAATAAATTTACGCGATCACAAGGAATTATTCCGTTGAGTGCAGGAGGGTATTCAACCAGCGATTTTTCTAATTTACAAATGGGAGGCGGTATGAATTTAAGAGGCTATACGGGTTATTATGCCATTGATGCAGATGGGAGTGGCGATAAATATTTAAATTATAAAGGCAGAAGTGGTGCTTCGTTAAATATTGAAATTGACTTCGATAAATATTTTTCATTCATCAAGCCTAAATACATAAGAGATTATATTCATTTTGATACCTATATTTTTGCCGATGCAGGAATTATTTCAAGAGGTACATTAAATGCAAATGCTATTCCATCATTAAATCCTGTAAACAGTTGGAGTAAAATACGATCCGATGCAGGATTTGGAGTAGCTATGACGATTAAAAAATTTGGACCCTTTGAAACCATCCCTCCATTTACAGTTCGTGTAGATATGCCTTTCGTCTTAAATTCACCTCCCTATGCTAAACCAGATTATGTAAATTTTAATCGTTGGGTAATCGGAGTTGGACGTTCATTTTAATGCACAATAATTTGTGACCAAATGTTTTAGTTATTCTATTAATAATCTTAATTTTTAATATACATTTGCAACGCTTTAAAAATGAATTACTAAGTAAATCATTAAACATTAATCATTAAACATTAATTAAAAATATGCCTTATTTATTTACATCTGAATCCGTTTCAGAAGGACATCCAGATAAAGTTGCCGATCAGATTTCTGACGCATTAATTGATAATTTTTTAGCCTACGATGCCAATTCCAAAGTTGCTTGCGAAACCTTAGTGACTACAGGTCAAGTGGTTTTAGCCGGTGAGGTAAAATCAGAAGCTTATTTAGATGTGCAAGAAATTGCAAGAGGAGTTATTCGTGAAATCGGATATACCAAATCTGAATATATGTTTGAGGCAAACTCTTGTGGTATTTTATCTGCCATTCATGAGCAAAGTGCCGACATCAATCAAGGAGTTGATCGAAAAGTAAAAAAAGAAAGCTTTGAAACCAAAGCCAATGCACAAGGTGCAGGAGACCAAGGAATGATGTTTGGTTATGCCACTCGTGAAACCGAAAATTACATGCCACTTGCATTGGATTTGGCCCATAAAATATTAAAAGAATTATCAAACACTCGTCGTGCTGGTAAAGAATTAAAATACCTTCGCCCAGATGCTAAAAGCCAAGTTACGATTGAGTATGATGACAATAACAACCCTGTTCGAATAGATACCATTGTAGTGTCTACACAACATGACGATTTTGATAAGGATGCGATTATGTTGGCTAAAATTAAAAAAGACATTGTTGAAATTATTATTCCTAGAGTGAAAAAACAATTGAAACCAGCTTTACAAAAGTTGTTCAACGACAAAATTACCTACCATATTAATCCAACAGGAAAATTTGTTATTGGTGGCCCCCATGGAGATACAGGCTTAACTGGTCGTAAAATTATTGTAGATACTTATGGAGGAAAAGGTGCGCATGGAGGTGGTGCATTTTCAGGAAAAGATCCGAGTAAAGTGGATAGAAGCGCTGCGTATGCAACCCGACATATTGCTAAAAATTTAGTGGCTGCTGGTTTGTGTGACGAGGTTTTGGTGCAAGTATCGTATGCGATTGGCGTGGCTAAACCATGTGGTTTATTTTTAAATACTTATGGCACATCAAAAGTGAAAATGAATGATGGCGAAATTGCCCGTGTTGTAGAAAAAATATTTGACATGCGTCCATATGCGATTGAGCAACGTTTAAAATTGCGTAATCCTATTTATTCAGAAACAGCATCTTATGGACATATGGGACGTAAGAATGAAGTGGTTACAAAAATTTTCAACAAAGGCAAAAAGAATGAGTTAAAATTAAAAGTAGAATTATTTACTTGGGAAAAATTAGATTTTGTAGATGCCGTTAAAAAAGCATTCAAATTAAAATAAAAATTAAAAGCGACTCGAAAGTCGCTTTTTTTATTTAAGTAGTTTAGTGATAAAGCAACCTTACTAATAATTACCTTTAGCTATGGTATCAAGGGCATTATAAAAACCTTCGCCATATTTTCTGATTAAGGGTTCTTTTAAAAATTCATACACTTTTACTTTTAATTTTACGCCAAGCGTACATGCAGCACTGCAAAGGCTTTCTCGGGGTTCATAATTTAAGGCTATAAAATTTTCATTTTTGGTAACCCTGATAGGGAAGAGGTGGCAAGAAATTGGTTTTTTGAAATCGGTTCGGCCTTCATAATAGGCTTTTTCTATCAAACATTTTACAATGCCTTGTTCATCTTGGTAGCCATATACACAAATTCCACCATTAATGGCTGGGGTTACATAGCCAAAATATTCTTCTGTCGTATACGCACCCACTCGTTTAATTTCAGCTCTGGCTTCATCACTTAGCTCATGTTCAATTACTTTATAGGCAGCTTTAATTTTTTTCAATTCATCTTTTTCTAAAGGAGCACCAGCATCGCCATCAACACAGCAACCACCTTTGCAACTGCTTAAATCGCATACAAACTCATCTTGTATAATTTCATCGCTAATTAATATATCATCTATTATTATCATATTAATTCCATTTTAGGGTTTGTATTAAATGTTCAATGTCTTTTTGCAAAAACTGATTTACTGGTTTTAAAGAGTCTACATTGGGTGTTACATCAAAATATAAAGCACCTCTTAAAAAATGATGAAAAGAGTCGGTTGCATAAAACTGAAATGATGAAGCGGCATTGCCTCCCACATCATAAAATACCCCATGCACATTATTAGCAGTATGAAACTCAGGTTCATTAATGTAATCTGCTTTTTTAGTGTGGTAGTGCGAAAGCTTATAGGAATCTTCTAATAATTTTTCAAGGGTTTGCGTGGATGAAATTTGCTTGTATGAAATATATACTTTCCCACCCAAGCTGTCAAAATTTAGGTTTATCCACCAAGGATTTTCTGTTTTTTGATCAAAAAATAAGGTATCTTTTGAGATAGAAGCATATACCGGATATTCAAATGAATAGGGGTAGTCTGTTTTTAGAAAAGGTTGGTATTCTTTTTCGGGCAACCCTATTTTGTAAAAACCCCTGGGTTTAGGTAAATAGGTATCTTCATAACAGGATGAAAATAATAATATACTTAAGTAGATAATGAATGAAGCGTATGATTTCATATTATGCAAATGTATTATCTATGAATTACAAAATGTTGCACATTGGGTTTATTATTTTCATCAAATCGATACGATAAAAAATAATGGCCGTTGGGTAGATTAGAAATATTTATTTTTTTAGAAAGTGTTGTATCCTGAATTGTTTTTTCATCCAATACAGTCATCACATTTCGACCCGATAAATCGTAAATAGCTGCTTTTGCTGTTTTATTGAGCTGTGTTTCAAATGTTATATTCAATTCGTCTCTTGCTGGATTAGGATAAATTATGACACTAGCTTGAGTGTATGATTCAGGATATTTATTGGTATAATACGAATCGAAAACACCACCACCATGCGTACCAATAACTACATAGCCATCTGCTTGTCTGATTTTCAAATCGGTTACTACATTAGATCCAATCAAGGTTGGACTTTCTTGTGTCCAAGCACTCGTATTTGTTCCATTATTAGTTCCTAAAACGAGGCTATCTGTTGTAAATAATCCAATACTTGTGCCAGCAAAAAAACGTCTTTTGCCATTATCTTGTTTTAAAATTCCAACGCATCTAATGCTTGGATTTGTATTTGAGCTATTGGTTGATTTCTCAAGATTGCCACCAACCAAATACCATTTTTGTCCACCATTTTCGGTATAAAATAAACTGGTAATGTTGTAGTTGGAGTAACAAATCAAAACTTTATTGGCATCTTCTGGATCTACCGCAATGCTGCTTACATTTCCTTTAGTGGGCAATCCTATCGTGTCGGTTAATGTCATTTGAGGATTTGTTGATAGTGCATTGGTCACTTTGTAAATGTGTTTACTACTCGTGCCTACATACATTACGTTGGCAGGGGTTTTAGAAATTCCAAATGCCGTTATTTCTGCTGGAATAGTATTGGAACTACCTACATTAATTGCTTTAATGGTATCGGTAGAAAACGACCAACCGGTAGTTAATTTGTTGGTGTCATTTACTACAGGAATGGTAGTTAAATTATTTAATACCGCAATTCGTTTTCCAAAGGCCATGTATAAATAATTATTATCATTCGGATTAACGATAAAGGCGTTGATGAAATTATAATTGTTTTTGGAATATCCAGCTGGGTCAATTCTTTTTTTAGCTAATACGATTCCGTTATTGTCTAAAGTAACTTTTCGCATATTTCCCAGTTGAGTACTAATCACATAAAAATCTCTATTGGGAGCAATGTAATTAAATGCGCCATCACCATTTATCGTCATTTGCCAATTGGTTTGAGGGTTGTTTGAGTTGGTTAAATAGTTTCCATTGTCTTGCAAGCCACCTAAAATATATTGATCAAATGTTTTTGAATCATCAATGTTTACCGTATAAAGTTGCGTAGTAACATAACCTTTGCTTTTATCGATCCATTGAACCGATGGAGCATTTACATCATTGGTAAAAAATACACCTCCATCGTTGGTTGAATACATTTTAGAGGGGTCCGAAGGTAAAAAATGGATATCATGTTGGTCAGGATGATGACTAGGATATACGATGAAATTCCACAATTGAGTGGCTATGCCATAACCTCCAATTTGTGTGGTATTGTTGGGTGTTGTAAACCCATCTGTAGAGCGATATAAATTAGTGCCTCCTATAACAATCGTGTTGGAGCCAGGTTGTATTCTTATGCATAAATCATACGCACCTTGGCAATTAAATTTGTCAAATTGGTTCGGGCTCGTAACAGGTAAATTGGTTGATAAATTGGTCCAAACGCCACCTGTTCCTGAACCATCGCCACTGATGTAATTGTATTTCAATAAGCATACATATTCTGGATCTCCTTCGTAATTATAGGAAGTTACACCACCCGAATTGGCACTGTCTAACAAGCTTAAAATATAGATTTCATTTTCGTCATTGGGGTTAATTTCAATAACCATTCTATTGTAAGCAGCTAAAAAAGTAGGCGTAATATTTGTAAAATTTACTCCGTCACCACTTCTAAAAATTCCTTTGGTCGTGGTTCCATCGGCACTTAAAGTTGCAAATACTTTTCCTGTTTTTGAAACGGCAACATCCGTTGTATATGAGTCATTTGAAATTCCCAATACATTTGTCCATGTATTTCCTGTGTCTTTACTTCGATAAATAGAGCCATAAGTAGCCAAATAAACGCAAGCATTTACGGTGTCCACTGGGGAAGACGCAATTCGCCAAGATCCCTGAAAATTAGTCGAAAAAGAGGAAGGAATACCTGCACTTGTCGAAGTAATCGGTTGCCATGTATTGCCATTGTCTGTAGATTTAAAAGCGCCATCGCCTAAATAATAGGCACTTGTTCCACTGGCAGAGTTGCCATACAATTCGCCAGAAGTAGCATACCAAATAAATGATTTACCTACTCGAGTATCTTGAGTTATACTCACAATGCCTTGATTGGCATTTGGGTCGCTTACTTTGGTCCAAGTGGAACCGGCATCGTTACTTTGCCAAATTCCACCAGAAACTTGCCCAGCAATAATGTGGTTTTCATTGGCAACATCAATTGCAAATGCTCTTGTTCGTCCACCCACATTCCAAGGTCCTCTTGAGTTCCAAGTGGCACCTCTTGTTTTTTTGTTTAAACTATTTTTAGTTGTTTGATAATATTCGTGTAAAAAAGACAATTCTTTTAAACGATAACCAACGGGAATTTCTCCAGTTGCTGGGTCGGCAAATTGTTGACGTTCCCATTCTCTTTTTTTAGCGCTTTCTTCATTAACATCATGCGCTTGAAAATCGAATGATGTTCCTTTGAGCATAATTATGCTTGAAAGAATAATAAGGGAAGAAATTGTAAATAATAATTTTAAACGCATATGAATTTTTGAAACTTAAAATTACTTTAATTATATCATTTTACTAAATTAGTATTGTACTAATTACAATAAACTTATTATTAAGTACTATTAAATGATATATTTGTTCAGTATGTCAAATAATAGTAAATTTTCTGTAGTATTTTTTATCCTTTTTTTATTGAATTTTTCAATAGTTGCCAAAAATAAAACTCAATATAAAACATTTAAAAATGAAGTGTCTATTTCTTGGGGGTGGAATAGAGGGCAATACACTCAATCGGATTTGCATTTAAAAGGCACTAATTATAATTTTACCCTTAATCAAATTGTAGCTAAAGACAGACAATCACCTTTTGGTTTTGATCCTTATTTTAAATTAAATCGCATTACGATTCCTCAATATGATTTTAGACTTGGTTATTTTTTTAAAGATAATTGGCAATTGTCCTTTGGTTTCGATCACATGAAATATGTGATGCAACAAGATCAAATCGTTTCTATCAATGGCAATATTTCTACAGCGAACTCTACTTATAATGGAACCTATACAGGGAGTAATATTCAATTAAAAAGTGATTTCTTAACCTTTGAACATACAGATGGATTAAATTATTTAAATTTGGAATTAAGGAGAAAAGAGCAATTGTTTAATTTTCAAAAAATAAAGCAATCAAAATATTTAGACATTGAGATGAATGCAATTGCAGGAATCGGTGCTGGTTTGATGTATCCTAAAACAAATACCCATTTATTAAATTACAATCGCTATGATGAATTTCATATTGCTGGCTTTGGATTAGCGCCTGTGTTCGCGCTTAATTTCACTTTTTATCAATTCTTTTTTATTCAAGGGGAGTTTAAAGCAGGCTATATTAATATGCCTGATATTCGCACCACAGAATTTAAAACAGATAAAGCAAGTCAACATTTTATGTTTTTGCAAGAAAATATTTCCTTCGGATTTAGATATAAAATTTAAACAAAGAAGCCTTTTTATATGTGGAAATATAAAAAGGCTTTTTTACTTTTGGTAGAAATTATTAATCGTTTTCTATTTGAATTTTCTTGGTTTGTGTAGTTCCATTGACCTCATTTATAACAACAAAATACAATCCTGATGGTAGGCTAGCACTGTCAAATTTAATTTTATTATTTTCAATTGAAGAAGGAATAAAAATTAGTTGACCCAAATTATTAAAAACAGTTATCGAACTCGTAAACATATTTTCACCTTCCACTACAAACTGTTTTGATGCAGGATTCGGATAAACAGCAATGTCATTGATGTTGTTTATTTCATTGTACGATAAAGGGAAGTTAATGGTGAAATTATAGATTAACGATTTTCCAAAATCTCCTTGAAAATTAATGATGGTTGAGTTAGTCAACGTTCTTAATCGAGCAAAACCAGCTCCGTCATTATTTGCCCAAAAACTTAATCCATCGCCATCGCTGTCTTCAATAATTAATTGATAACAACCAAAGCCTAAATGCAGTGTATCCCTGTAGTTTGTGTTATTCAATAAATTGGTTCTTGATAAAATAGTATTATTATTTTCATCAATGATTTTATAACTCGTTTCATTGGCAAATGAATTGGTTTTAGTCCACAAAACAAAATCAGCAGGTACTACATTGGTGATTTTAAAAGGAGTACTCATTTTGTTATTAAATGAATAGGCATCCGTTCCATTATTCGGATTTTTTATTTCTACATTAAATACATTGTTGTTTGTTCCATTCAATGAATTCCATAAGGTAGAGCCAGTAGGTAAAACCACTTCAGCGGTTTGTAAAAAAGCCAAATTGCCCGTCCAATTATACGTTTCTTTTGAGATATTGTTATTTACCCAATAGTCGATCGTTAAACTTGTTAACGCATTTGAACCCGTATTTTTTATGACTATCGTTGGGTTTTTGCAAATAGAATTTGTACGAGCATATTCAACTTTATTGCTTGGGTTTTTAATGTCTACAACGCTAGCATCTAAAGTAAAATTGGGTGCACCATAGGTTACTAATTGATTACTAACCCAATAATCAGAAGAACCGTTAGCAGTTAATAAACCATAATCGATATTGGCTGTTGAACCAGGTGTTATGTAAGATGTAATATAGGATTCTTTCGTTTCTGTCGACATGCCTGGGCACCATCCTGCTCGGTCATATATCCAAGTGCCACCTTGTGGGTAAACAGGATTTGCTCCACATTCTTTCCATACATCCCAAGCAAATTCTTTAGTGCCACCATTGATATTTACAAAATGATTTTGAGGAATAAATTCACCTTCTTGACCATGACCTGTAATGGCAGTTTTAATTTTAAATGCAGTTGCGGTTGCGTCCATCAACACATCTCTAGCTTCAAATTTATCATCATTTAATATTGAAGAATAACCTACACTTTCTACTTTCCATAAATTATTAATGTCTTTAATATTGGCAGGAGGCGTACCTACAATAAATACAAATTTGATATCCATATCTTCTTGCCATTGTCCTCCAGCATCCATGGTCATTCGTTTTCTGCCTTTTAAAATAGGCGCATAATCTGTTACGTCAAAAGTGTATGTTTTCCCGTTTAATCCTAAATCCAACCCATTGCCATAAGGTGTTACAAAAGACATAATTTGAAAACGAGATGGAGACTTAATCATGTAATTTAAACTCGTGATATTGATCGTGTTTTGAGTGGGCACCAAAACAGAATCTACTAATAAACCGCTATCTCCATCATAAACATAAGTATATCCTGCCTTGAAATATGCATTGGTAGAAGCTAATGAATAATTGTTGTTGGTAACAGCATAAGCCGAAACTGTATTTTTGTTATTTAAGACAGAATCTAAAACAGTTGTCGAGGTGATTGTTTGAGTATACGTTCCTTGCACAAAGGTTACTTGAGGTCTGTTATTCGTTTCCTCAAAGTTTTTAAACATGTCTTTTCCTTTCGTTAATGACCATAATTGATTACCAATTACAGTGCTATTAGAAGGGGCTGTTGAATTGTCGTTACAAACATTTCCTGTTCCTTCATTAAACGGATAATATGCTTGCAAACTTGCATATTGAGGATGCGTATTTGTGATTGTTTTATGCATCCAATCTTGAATTTCAGTTGGAGATAATTCAGTATTCCAAATACTCAATTCATCAATTTTTCCATAGTAAACATAGTTAGCGCCACCATTCATTCCTAAAACCATATTGGTTACTTCTATTGGAATTGTTTTTCCGGTTCCTGTGTGCCATAAATTTCCATTTTTGTAAATATTCATCACACCCGTAATTGTATTTTTAGTAAAAGTCCAATGGTTCCAATTACCAGCAAATTCGGCAGCTGTAGCTAATAAATTAATTCTGTCGTTAGCAGCAGCATTTCCGCAATCCCAATATATAGATGAATTTGACCATGGAAAATGAATATTAACTTGTCTTGTTCCTGCATTGTTTGTGGCTTCTAAAATAGATGTATTTGTAGGTAAATAATTCGCATTTCCATTTGCCCAAAAACTAATGCTCATTTGGGTAGAAATGGTATTGAATTTAGCACTTCCCATACTTATTTTATTAGAACCATCAAACTCAAAACGATAATCATTTAAGGTTGTAATTAAACCTTTGTTGGCTGAATTTACATCGCTGGATAAAATAATATCCGTACCTGCATTTGGGTTTGAGTAACTCAATTCAACTAAAATATTATCGGTACCATTCCAATTAAAATTGTTATAGAAGTTCAACTGATTTAAACCCAATGTAAAATTAGTATTTAAAAAATAAACCTCAGTGAAGCCTGTAGTTTCAGGAAAACGAGCATCCAATATCGATTGGGTAGTGTGTTTCATTTTTATTTTTAAAAATTGAGCACCATTACCAATATTCAGCACATTTAATTTAATACTCGAAATATTTCCTGCTACTAATCCTGCTGTTGCTAATTCAGAAGCAGTGTATACAAAATGTGATTTTCCATTTTGCAATTGTGTATGTAAGGCTAAATTAGTATTTGAAGTGCCTGTACCTATTAAAGCGGAAGTTTCCGTAAGGGTAGTTGTATTGATAACTTGTTGCTGATTGTATTTGTAGTACGTGAAAGTAGGTATAGTTGTGTAGTTATACGTAGCACCCGAAAAACCAGTAATTACATGAGAAGGCCCTTTGGTTTTTGTGGAGTCAACTTTTGTTGAATCAGTGATGTAGGTATTGCAACTGTAATCCCATTCGCCACAGCCATTTTTTCCAGATGGTGGTACCAAATTTCCTACAACTCCATTTTTACAGCGCATGTTGTAAAGCATGTAAATTTTTTCATAAGTAACTCCTGGTAAGTTAGGGAAGTTAATCATGGTGTCTCTAATGCCAGAGCCATAAGTTTGTGTGTAATTAAATGAATTTGTTATAATCGTATCACCAGCAATTTGTGCTTTTACAAAAATGCTTATGCAACAAAATGAAAATAAAAAGAATAGCTGTTTTTTCAAAATAAATAATTTTTAACAAATTTAATCAAATCATACTAAGAAATTAGAACTTTTTTTAAAATGATAAATTTGTTTTTTTTAAAGCACATCCTTCATTTTTCAGTCATTATTTATATTCAAAAATAGTGCAATGGGAAAAATGAGTAAATAAAAAAAACGGTTGCAATTTGCCACCGTTTTTTATAAACTCAATGAATCATTTTTTATGCAGGAACTGCTACTTCTCTTGCATCAGCATAATGGGCAATACCAAAATTGCGCACCATAGCTTCTTCAGGATTGGTAATATGCCATTCAAATTCGTCGCGGAAATGACGAATAGCAGCAGCAACAGGCCACGCAGCAGCATCTCCTAATGGACAAATCGTGTTTCCTTCAATTCTACGTTGAATATCCCACAGCAAATCAATGTCTGCAATTGTGCCTTTTCCGGCTTCAATTTTCTTTAATATTTTATACATCCAGCCCGTACCTTCACGACAAGGAGAGCATTGTCCACAACTTTCATGGTTGTAAAAACGAGCTAATGTCATAGTGTGGCGAACAATACATTGATCTTCATCTAACACAATAAATCCACCAGAACCCATCATTGTGCCAGTGGTAAATCCACCATCCGATAATGATTCGTAGTTCATGTAACGAGTTTCTCCAGTAGCTGTTTTAAATAATAAATTGGCAGGCACTATCGGAACGGATGAACCTCCAGGAATACAAGCTTTTAACTTTTTGCCATTAGGTATTCCACCGCAATATTCTTCGCTGTAAATAAATTCTTCCACACTAATCGTCATGTCTATTTCATAAACACCTGGTTTATTAATATTTCCACAAGCTGAAATTAATTTTGTTCCTGTGCTTCTACCCACACCAATTTTTGCATATTCATCACCCGTCATATTTATGATTGGCACAACAGCAGCAATGGTTTCTACATTATTAACTACGGTTGGTCTTTCCCATAATCCTTTAATGGCTGGAAATGGCGGTTTAATTCTTGGATTACCCCGTTTACCTTCTAATGATTCGATTAAAGCGGTTTCTTCGCCACAAATGTAGGCACCGGCTCCACGTTGCACATATATTTCTAAATCGTAGCCTTTGCCTAAAATATTTTTACCTAAAAAGCCATTCTTTTTAGCTTCTTCAATGGCTTCTTCTAAAATGTCTACGATCCAAGCATATTCACCTCTAATATAAATATAAGATGCGTTTGAACCCATCGCAAATGACGACACAATCATTCCTTCAATTAAAATATGTGGATGATATTCCATCAAATATCGGTCTTTGAACGTACCTGGTTCCGATTCGTCTGCATTGACAACCAAATGACGAGGAACACCATCAGGCTTTGCCAAAAAACTCCATTTCAATCCTGTAGGAAAACCAGCACCACCTCGGCCACGAAGTCCACTTTTCTTTACCTCTTCGGTAATTTCATCGGGAGTCATCTCGAGGGCTTTTTCAACTGATTTATAACCACCATGTTGTCGGTAGGTTTCAAAATATCTAATTCCTGCTATTTTATCGTTTGCTAAAAGGAGTTTAATGCTTGACATATAAGGCACAAAGTTATAGTTAAATTTCAATTTTTAAATCTAAAATATGAAAGTTATTTTCATAAATTTTGAATAATTTATAAAGTAGAGTGAATAATAATGAATATGTACTAATTAACCATTAATAATTTATAATTAATCATTGATTATTAACGAAGTCTATCCGTATCTCTGATTAATTTTTCATCGCTTTTGATTCCGTTGTAAGCCATTGCAATTAATATAATAGCAACAACAGGTAAGAAAATTCCAACAATTAAATTAGAGCCATAAAGCCCAACCACCATTTTGTTTCCAACTTGAGTCATGTAGCAATTATAAATTTCAAATCCAATCATTCCTATTGCTAACAAAATAGGAATAAATGTAATATTCATTTGTAGTTTTCTGTTTTTGTATAGAAAAATAGAAAAGAAACTTGTTGCAGCAGTTAATATTGTTAATATCATTAAAATGAAATTATTTTTTGCTGAAAGCAATGTTTCTAAAGGAGTAGGAGAGTCTACTTTGTTGATACCATAAGGCAAAATAAAGGCAAATGTTATGATAATAGTTGCTAATAAAAGCCAAATTGATTGTTTACGTTGAATCATTTGTAAATAAAATTGGATATTTTTTAATTAATTAAATCCAGAAAATTGAGGATTTTCTTCTTCTTCTTCCCGACTGTTGTTCCATTCAATAATGAAGTTGTTGCGACCTTCACCTACTAGAAGTGTCAAATATTTTTGTTGAGAGAGTTCCAGTAAGGCTAAAAAATTAAATAACGCATGCACTCTGGTTTCACATTCTTGAAAAACACGTTCAAAAGCAACTTTAGTATCCCGTTTCACCCAATTCATTAAATAGTCTCGTTGACCTTCCATGCTGTAATTGTATTTAACTACTACATGTTGCGGTTTTTCATTCCGTTGGTTCATTTTTTTGATTACTTTTTCATATTGTTGAAACAATTTAAAAACTGTAATCGATTGAACATCGGTGCCTTCGCTCATGGTTTCGCCAATTTCGGCAAGCTCTTTCATGGCATTGGCTCGTTTTTTTTGCAACACTCGGTTGGCTTCCATGATGGCCATTTCTTCTGAGGCTTCTTTAAAGCGTTTATATTCTAATATTTTGTCTATTAACTCTTTACGTGGATCTATTTCATTGCCTTGCTCATCAATTTCTTTACGAGGAATAAGCATTTTGGCTTTAATTCTCATTAATGTGGAAGCAAACAAAATAAATTCACTTGCTAATTCAATATTGAGTTCTTCTAGTGTTTTTATGTGCGTTAAAAACTCTGATGTAATTTGAAAAATCGGAATGTTATAAATATCCAATTCGTCCCGTTCAATGAAAAACAATAACAAATCGAAGGGGCCTTCAAATTGATCAAGTTTTATATTGTAAATGGGTGTTGCAGTCGTTGCCATTGTGGTTTTACGTTGTAAAGGTTCAAAGATAACTATTCAAACGATAAATCACTAATTTTGAATTACGAATTATGGAATTTGAATTATGATTTACGAATATGAAACCCTCAACTCTCAAATCTCTTCACCGCTTCATAAAAATCAACAGCACTTTTATCCCAGCTAAATTTTTCTCCTTGGGCTTTGCAATTATCTTT
>JBILBN010000118.1:0-4991 GCA_044353665.1 Chitinophagaceae bacterium
CAAAGCTTTCTCTACTTTGCCTTGCCATAAATCAATTGTCCATGGGTTATTGAGTAAATTATCAGATAATTGGGTAACATGCTTCCAACATTCTATTCTACCATCTTTTTTATCGTCATCTTTTCCTTTTTTTATGTTGAATGAACAATTCTTACAAGCAGTAGTAAGTGGTGAAAAAACACGTTCATCACTCATATAAATTTCTTCACAGTAATGAACAAACTCTTCAAATGTAAATACCCTATTTAAGGTAGTTGGAACTTTGTACCTATTCCAAATTTTATCCACTGTTGAATCTGTATTTATTATGGTAAAAATTGATGCCCCCAATTGGTTTTTATGAATATGACTGATGTCAACAGAAACCCTACCTGAATCATCTTTTACAATTTGAAAAATTTGATTCAATCCATCTACCGTTGCTCTTTTCGATTTGTCAACTAAAAGCAAATGAGAATTTACTACATAGTTTGGAAATGCTTTAGCAACAACATATTTCTGAAATGCAATATCATATAAATAAGATTTCCACTCTGCACTTATCCTTTCCTTACCGTCTTTACAAGGTAAAGACGACGGATCGTCTTTACAAGCTATAAATGATTGTTCATTTTCTTCTTCACTATTAAAGCTTTTAGCCTTTACTTCATATAAATTGATCACATTGCCTTCTTTTACAATAATATCTGCACGTATAAACAAATTTTTGTATTTGAAAGCTGCTTCCGCAATGACAACTTTACCATTCATTGCAAGCTTTTCATTCGTTATGCGCAATGATTCTTCATAGTCTAATGTATCTACTATGATATTATCAGCATAGGGATTGTCACAAAACTCAAATAAGGAAAGCGCCCCAGCTTGATGTCCACCTTCTGCCAATGCTTGCATGAATTTGTCATCCATTTTTTGGTCAGCGTATTCATTCTTTTTACCTGTGTAATATAATTTTGTTACACACTCTAATCCTAATTTGAATCTTGATTTTGTTAGATATCTTGACATGTTTTTTTAGTTTAAATGTTAATAATATTGCCTGTTGTAAATTGATTTGGTTGAGAGTTATGTAATGTAAAAGCGGATATCTGCTTATTTTGAGCATAATCATTTAAACTTTTATTTGTTTAAATATTTACTTTATATAACAAAACTAGTATTAAAAGCCTTTGATTGTAAAAAAGTAATATTACTAAATACTTTTTTCAATGTTGATATTGAAATAATTAGACTCCCATTTTTTCTTTAATAAAATAGAAACAACTCCGATTACTATGCCCAAAAAATGACTTAAATGTGAAATATTATCATTATTCCCAATCGATATAAATTCATAGATAATTACAAAAAGTAACAGCAATAAATACATTTTAGGGAACTTTTTTCTTGTAATTAATATTCTAGCATACAATAAATAGCACAATCCTGAAATTCCTACCATTGGTTGTGTAAAATGAAACAATACAAAAGGGAATAAAATAAATGAAATTAACAATGTCAATTTAATTAACTTAGGTAACCCCAAATCGCTATTAATATCTGAAACTAGCACCAAACCTAAAAATAATAAATTGCACATCAAATGATCCAGATCAGAATGAATAAAAGGATTAAATATTGGAATACATGTAAATAAACTAGACGTCTCTTCATAAGGAAAAATTATAAAAATTAGTATGTAAAATAAATTGACACCTAAAATCAGTGCAGTTAATTGAATAAACAATTTGAACTTCAATTTATACTTAAATTGTTTGAGTGTGTTGATAAACGAAAACGTTTGCATAAATATTATTTTATTGATTAAAATTAAAAAATGTGGTTTTAAGAATTATAAATTTTGATAAGAAAACCCAATAGCTTCTTTTTTATTTTTACGGAAATTTAATTCACTATCGATATAATCTTTAAAATTTTCCTCAGTAGATTCAACGTTTTTAAATAAAATTTGATCCACTAAAAATTTCTTTTTTAGATTTTGGATTTGTCCGCCAGTTAAGTTGTTTTTCTTACTTATGTCTAACAAAAGCGAATCGCTGTAGGAAGGAAAATTACTTTTCAAAATCTTAAATCTTGTATTGCTTTGGGGTTGATCAAAGTGAAGTTTATATAAAATGCGTCTGTCAAAAGCTTTATCTATATTTTGAATCAAATTGGTTGTTGCAATGAAAATTCCTTTAAAATCTTCAAGCTCTTGTAATAAAATATTTTGTATGCTATTATTCATTTGATCTACAGAAGATTGAACATCATTTCGTTTACTAATTAATGCATCACATTCATTGAAAAATAATATTGGCACTTCTTCATAAAATTTTATAGCTTGACGATATTCACTAAAAACTCTTTTAATATTTTTTTCGCTTTCCCCTACCCATTTCGACTTAACGGAAGCCACATCAACAAGTAATAACATTCGGTTGTTTAATTTTGCAATTTGTTTTACTAATTCAGTTTTACCAGTACCTGGCATACCATAATAAAGCATCGACAAACCAGGGTTAATCCCGTTTTCTTCAAACCTATTCATTACTTCACTAAATGAATTAGAAGTCAACGATAAAACCTCGTCAATTGATTTTTGCGTTTCAGGATTGAAATATAAATTAGCTATTTCAATACTTTCTGGTTTTATGAGCATGCTGTATTTGGGCGAAAAAGTACTTTGTTCAGCTTTAGTTAAATCATCTGTAATATGTTTTTTTATTTTTTCACCTGGTACAACAACTGAAAAATCAACAAATCCAGGAACTTCAAATTCTAAATAATTATTTGTAAACAATATAGATTTTTCACTTGATACTCTTTTTTTGAAACTAAAATGTAAATTTGAATCATCATCAAAATAATCTAATATGATGTCTAAATCAAACTGTTCAACTCCATACTGAGCGTAAGCAATGATATAAAAAAGTATTACTTTTTCAAGGTCATTAATATCGTCATAGTCATATATTTCTTTAATCAATTCAAACTGTTTAAATTTATCTACGTAGTTAATTAATACATCCACCACATAATCTTTTTCAACAGTGCCAAGCACATTATTGATATAGGATCTAATTTTTAAAAAAGCTTCGTTTTGATTTTCTGGAATTTCTACATTTAGTTTTAAAATATCATTAAATATAACTGCATCAATGACCTCTTTTGAAAAAATATATTCATTGGTGGGACGCGAACTTCTGCGCATTGTTGGACGCAATAATCCTTTTGATTTCCATTGATTTAACACTTCGAGTGTTTTCATAAAATCGAGTGGTTTAAATCCTAAATTTTTCATTATTCTTGTTACTGAGTATACATCACCGCTTAATTGATCGCATATTATTATAGAAAATACTGCGGCCACTTTAACATCCACTGCAAAAAAATCAGCTATGTAATTTAAATCCGATTCCATTTTTTTTTCAATTTCAGGATTTTGAAAAATCAATTTATCTTTATAATCAAAAATTTCACTTACGCTTTTCAGCAACGAGTTATCAATTAAATTTTCCATATATTTTATAATTTAGAAGACAAATATAAAACATTTGACCACAATAAAATGTGGTTAAATGTTTTATATTTGTATCATGGAAAAAATACAGAACATAAAACAAGTTCGAATTGAATTGATTTGCCAAAAAATAGAACAAGGCGCATCAATGGAAGAAATAATAGAATATGTAAATAAAAAAATAAGCACAAAAACAACCAATGAAATAAGTTTTAGTAAAAGAACGATTGAAAATGATATAAAAGCAATTCGAAAAGGTGATTTTACATACAGCAATGATGAAATAAAACCTGTAGGGGAATATTATTTCTTCATCATTTATAAAAAATCAGAAGACAAATACTATTTTGATGAAAAGTATGAAAAACCTCAATTTGACGAAATTACAGAAGAGGAGCGCCTTACCATACCATTTCTAAGAGGTATTTTAAAACAATATGAAAGTATACCAGCAGTAAAAAAAGTAATTGAAAGAATAGATGATTTATTTGAAGTAGATACAAAAAATAAAAATGCTATTTTAATAAATAAAGCCAAATTGTTTGAAGAAGAGAAAATAATAGAGTTAACAATTCAACTACTAGGTCACATTAAACGAAATGAATGTGTTCAATTTCATTATGTAACGGTTCATACATTAAAGAAAACAATTAAAGACTATAGTTTGGTAAAAATAATTCCAATTCAAGTAAAAATTTATGAAAGTCTATACTATTTAATTGGGTTTGATTTAGATAAAAAGAAGTTATCCAACTATCGAATTGACCAAATAATTTACAGAAATAAACACAGCATAGATTTAATAGAAGACGAAGAAAACTCAGACGATATAAAATACTTCGATCCAAATGATGAAATAATTACTTCTATTGACGATCGATTTAAAAACACGCTTGGTGTTTGGGTTCACAAAGAAGATGCTCAAATAAGAACAGTTATTATTAAATTTAGTGACTGGGCTGCAAATTATGTTTCGAAGATGAAATTTCATTCTACTCAAGAAATAATTGAAGTAGATTTAGAAAATAATGAAATTACAATTCAATTAGAAATTAAACTATTTAATAAAATGAGTACTGAAAATTCAATTCTGCAATTAGATCCAGAGTTATCCTTTCTTTTAGGTCGATTTAGAAATTATTGTGAAATTATTGAAATAAAATAAAATAAAAATATGGAAAACACCTTAGTTGAAAAGATATTCAATCAAATTACTTTCATTGCAAAAAAATTTACAAAAAGTGATATAGATTTTCATCATATGCCTGAATCCAATAAATTAGAATATATCAATGCAATAAAAAGCTATAAAGCCAAAGAAGCTGTATTTTGGAGGGTTGCTCATGACCCTTCTGATGACACAATTAGTGTTGGATTAGCATTTTCTTTTAGAGAGCATACCATAAATATTGCTATAGCTATTGCAAAATGCCAGTTATTACTATGTGATGACTTGGATTTAAATTTTATGCATATAAATAATGCAATACAA
>JBILBN010000119.1:0-4985 GCA_044353665.1 Chitinophagaceae bacterium
AAGTACTTCGCATTGATTTCGTTTGGAGAGTATTGCCTTATAGAACTCCTACCAACGATTCTCAAATTAGGCGTTTTGGACTTTTTGGAAGTATGAAATTTGCATTTTAGTAAAAATTTTTGCGATTCTTTTTCGATTCTTTAGCTATTTATTTTTGTCAATAAAAAAACGCAAGGTAAAATACTTTGCGTTTTTTATTATTTTTTGCTATTCAATACGAAGGCTTTTATGCAAACTTTTTAGCATCTTCTAAAAATTGTGCTAAGCCAAGATCTGTCAACGGGTGTTTTAATAATCCTAATATGCTTGACAATGGACAAGTACACACATCAGCACCAGCTTCGGCACACTTTACAATGTGCAATGAAGTACGAATAGAAGCAGCTAAAATGAGTGTTTTGAATCCTTGAGTATTGTAAATATGAGAAATTTGTTCAATCAATTCAACTCCATCCCAATTGCCATCATCAATGCGACCAATAAATGGAGATACGTAAGTAGCACCTGCTTTAGCCGCCAATATTGCTTGTCCAGCACTAAAAACCAATGTACAATTGGTTTTAATTCCATTGTCAGTAAACCATTTTATAGCTTTAATCCCTTCTTTAATCATGGGCACTTTTACGACTATATGAGGATCTAAGGCAGCTAATTTTTTGCCTTCTTCTATCATTCCTTCAAAGTCTGTAGAAATAACTTCGGCACTAACTGGCATTTTTACAATATCGCAAATGTCTTTGTAATGTTTTAAAACAGCTTCTGTTCCTTGAATACCTTCTTTAGCCATTAATGAAGGGTTGGTTGTTACACCATCTAAAATACCAAGGTCGTTGGCTTCTTTGATTTGAGCTAAATTAGCTGTATCGATAAAAAATTTCATGATAATATGTTTTAATGGGTGCAAAGGTATTGCAATTCAATTTATTTTTTTAGTTTGGTGCAAATAAAAGATAAGGTTTATCTTTGTTATAACAGAATTTTTAAAAATGACACTTGTATTTACAGAAAACAATACGATTGAGCAAATAGTTGAAATAGCAGAAAAATTGACAAAAGAAGAACAATTAATGTTTTTAGCTCAAATGAATGCTGCAAAACTTTTGCATGAGAATAAAAAATTTATACGTGTAGATAACTTGAAACCACTTACTATGGCTCAAATAGATGCTATAAAACATAAATCAAGAAAACAAAATGAGGGTAAATAAATTTGTTTTAGATACAAATGTTTACATAAGTTATTTCATCAATCAAAAACAAAATGACTTATTTAATATTATTAAAAATAACAATATTATTATTTATTCATGTGATGAATTATTTATTGAGTTGATTCGTGTTTTTAATTATGAGCACCTAAAGCCTTATAAAGTAAATGTTACCAATGCCATTAAATCTATTAAAGCAATTAGCAATTATACAAAACTTAATTATCCAATAAAAAATTATATTCCTAACGACAATGCCGATAATTATATCATTGCGTTAGCATTACAAACTAACAGTGGATTTGTTACTAGTGGTGACAAACATATTTTATCACAAAAAAGCTCGTTAGAAAATAAGTTTAAAAAATTAAAAATCATTACCAAATCTCAATTTGAAAAAATGATGATTAAGAACTTATAATAATTGAATAAAAGGAGAAAAAAATGGCAAGTTACTTATATCGCACCGCTACAACCACGTACCTTTGCTGCGTTCCCACCCTGGAGGGTTAGCAGGAGCTGGTCGTATAAGACTTGCCGCTGCAAATGTAATTGAATATTGTTAATTTCCAAAAAAAGATGTTTCGTGTCTGTCGAAGAATTGTATGGCAATTATTCTTTATATGCATTAGCTGATGAATAAAGAACTTGTTGTTGAAGAGTGCGACGCAAATTCGGTGCATAATGCTTCATAGTAGATCCTATAAAAATAAAAAAAGAGAACCGAAGTTCTCTTTTCTATTATTTAAATTTTAATGAATTAATTCATCAACTCAAAACTGCGTTTTACAAATGCAGTTAGCTCTTCGCCTTGCAATAAATTTTGAGAAAGCTTCGCTAAATCTACCGCTTGTTTCACTAATTTTTCTTGAACATTCGTGTCCGAGTTATTCAAAATTTGATTCGCTAATTCGTGGTTGGTATTCACTACTAAGTTATAAATTTCTGGCATTTTACCCATTCCAAACATTCCACCACCAGATGCACTCATTTCTTTCATACGACGCATAAATTCAGGCTGTGTAATCATGATTGGCAATTGCTTACTATCCATTGCTTGCAATTGCACTGTGAACTTTTCTTTTTGAATATAGGTTTCTATAATGCCTTTTAATTTATCTTTTTCGTCGTCGTTTAATACAGAAACTTTCTCTTCATTTTTCTTAATTAAGTTGTCAACATGATCTGAATCGACACGAACGAAAGTCAATCCTTCATTTTCACTTTCTAACTTTTGGATAAGGTGTGAAACAATTGGTGAATCTAACAACAACACTTCATAACCTTTGTCTTTTGCCGCTTGAATGTAGGCATGTTGTGCATCTTTATTCGCAGCATATAAAACCACTAATTTATTGTCTTTATCAGTTTGATTGATGACAATTTTTTCTTTTAATTCTGTTAACGTGAAATAGGTATTATCAACCGTTGGATATAAGAAAAACTCTCCTCCTTTTTCATAGAACTTAGGTTCAGAAAGCATTCCATACTCTAATACCACTTTTATATCGTTCCATTTTTCTTCATAGTCTGCACGATTTTCTGTAAACAATGATTTTAATTTATCTGAAACTTTTTTGATAATATGATTAGAAATTTTCTTCACATTTCCGTCTGCTTGCAAATACGAACGAGATACATTTAATGGAATATCTGGAGAATCAATGACCCCTTTTAACATGGTTAAAAATTCAGGCACTATGCCTTCAACGCTATCGGTTACAAACACTTGATTTTGATATAATTGAATTTTATCTTTTTGTAATTGTAAGTCGTTCGATAATTTAGGAAAATATAAAATTCCAGTTAAATTAAACGGATAATCTACATTCAAATGAATATGAAATAATGGATCTTCAAATTGCATTGGATATAATTCATGGTAGAAATTTTTATATTCTTCGTCCGTTAAATCTGCCGGGGCTTTCGTCCATGCTGGGGTTGGATTATTAATAATATTATCTACTTCTTGATATTCAGTCTTATAGTCTTCAGGTACATTTTCGGGCTCTGGCAATGCCTCTTGCTTGGTTCCAAACTTAATTGGAATTGGCATAAATTTATTATACTTCGTTAGTAATTCACGAATTTTAGATTCTTCTAAAAAGTCCAATGAATCTTCTGCAATGTGTAAAATTATTTCTGTTCCACGTTCAGTTTTTGCATGTTCTTCTAACGTAAATTCTGGGCTACCATCGCATACCCAACGAGCCGCTGGTGCATCTTTATACGATTTAGTAATTAATTCAACTTGTTCGGCCACCATAAAAGCCGAATAAAATCCTAAACCAAAATGACCAATAATACCTGAATCTTTTGCTGCATCTTCGTATTTATTTAAAAATTCTTCCGCTCCAGAAAATGCAATTTGATTGATGTATTTTTCGACTTCTTCTGAGGTCATTCCTAAACCTTGGTCAATTATATGCAATTTCTTTCCTTCTTTATCAATTTTTACTTCAATAATCGGACTGCCTAATTCAACTTTAGCTTCACCAATATTTACTAAGTGTTTTAGTTTATTAGTCGCATCGGTAGCATTTGAAACTAACTCACGTAAAAATATTTCGTGGTCGCTATATAAAAATTTTTTAATTAAGGGGAAGATATTTTCAACCTGTACATTAATTTTTCCTGTTGCCATTGTATTTAATTATTAATTGTTAATGATTAATTGTAAATTATTATTAATTCACACATAACCTTCTCAAATACAATACCAAAGGAAGTTTGACTGACAAATTTTCATTTTATGGTAATAAAAAATGACAATAAGAAATATTAAAAAGAAATAGACTGACAGAAAATAAAAAAATCCCAATATAATCGGGATTTTGTAGCGTGGCCGAGATTTGAACTCGGGACCTCAGCATTATGAGTGCTGCGCTCTAACCAACTGAGCTACCACGCCATTCTCTTTATTTGAAGAGGAGTGCAAATGTAAACAAAATTTTTAAAAAAACTTATTCATGGTGATATTTTTCATTTTTTAATATCGTGAAGGCTCTATACAGTTGTTCTGCAAATAATAATCGTACTAATTGATGCGGAAAAGTAAAGTCTGAAAGGGTCATTATAAGATGCGATTTTTCTTTTACTTTTTGTGCAATTCCAAAACTGCCACCTATTAAAAAAATGATTTTTGAAGGTGAAAGATTCATCATATTCTCCATTTTTTTAGCAAAATTGACCGATGTAAACTGCTTCCCTCTTTCATCTAAAGAAATCAATAAGTCTTTTTCACCCAATTTAGCAAAAATCAACTCGGCTTCTTTATCCATTAATTGTTCTTTGGGTAAATTCTTCGGAACCTTCGTATTGTCAATATATACAAGCTTAAAAGCATGATAGCGATTGATACGCTTTGTATATTCTTCAATGCCAGCTTCAAGTAATTTTGAGGACTCCTTTCCTAAACTCCATAATTCAATTTGCATTTTTTATATTTTTTTTTGAAGTCACAAAAGTAATTCATATATTTGCACTCCCAAAATGGCTTCGTAGCTCAGCTGAATAGAGCGTCTCACTACGGATGAGAAGGTCTTAGGTTTGAATCCTAACGAGGTCACTTGTTAAAAGGTCTGCACATTAGCAGGCCTTTTTTTATGCTTATTTCGCAGGTATTTCAATAATTTATAGCTGTCAGAATAAGACTTTTTTAGGCCATTGTTTCACCCATGTTACACCAAAATGAATTTATGCTTTTTAAAATTATGCAATTTTCTATTATTATTTCAACTAGAAATTTTATTTCTTTTCAGATAAAGAAGCTATTTT
>JBILBN010000010.1:0-49080 GCA_044353665.1 Chitinophagaceae bacterium
TAGCTGATTTAAATGTGACTTCACCATTGCTATTTAATTTGGCCGAATCTACTCGATACACATTCGATGCTTTTCCAAAATAATTACATAAATAAACTAATTCTTCTTTACAATCAGTAAACTTTGCTTTAATAGAATATCCATCTTTAACTAATTTTTGTTCTAAAACTGGATTGATTTGTTTTTTAGAAATATTACTTTTTATACTATTATAAAGTTTATCTGAATAAATAATTTCTAAAGATTTATTATATGCTTCTTTTAATGATAACATTGAATAATTAAAACCTTCTATCATTGAATTAGTTCTTTCTTCTGGGGTACCGTGATGTTGGAATGACCAAAATTCAAAATCTCCTTTTTTATACAGACTAATGGCAAATTGAATTAAATCTTCATTATTTATTTTTTTTGATTTGCCCAAATACCAGCCAGATAAAAAATCTGCTTGTAATTCAGCATATTTTCCTTGAATATTTGATTGCTGTTTAAATTGTACAATATGTGCAAATTCATGTGCCATTATTCCAATTACAGACACATAACCATTTGCAGTCACAATTTCATCTAACAATAATGTCTTTCCAATTTTTACACTACCATTACAATTTAAACCATTGCAATATTTGCTTGCATAGGCATTTGGTTTGTTTAAATCATCATATGCAAATAAATCTACCTCAATATCGAATAAACTTTTTAATTGCTTTGCTTCACCTGTTAATATTGCATCTAATTTTGCAGAGCCAGTAGTGCTCAGCTTTTTACCCATACTAATATCTCCACTTATAAAACATTGTGCTTTAGTTAATTTTGGAGAAATTAATATAATCGATAGGATTATAATAGAATATATTTTTTGTTTAAACATAATAAATTATTAACTTATGAGATGTGAAATTACAAAAACAAGACGTTACAAAAAAATAGGGAGTTACTCATTTGAAGGTTTTTAACACTTTGTTATAGTTTGGAAATTTATTTACATAAATATAGATGCAATTAATATTGACTCCTTAACTTGCAATACTTATTACCAATTGAGTTGTATTATGTCGAGAAAGAAAAAATTTGTCATCAATGATTTATTAATTGAGTCGTATGCCGCCGAAGGTAAAACCATTGCACGGCACAACGACAAAGTCATTTTTGTAGAAGGG
This sequence comes from Chitinophagaceae bacterium, assembly GCA_044353665.1. Classification (GTDB taxonomy): domain Bacteria; phylum Bacteroidota; class Bacteroidia; order Chitinophagales; family Chitinophagaceae; genus OLB11. Next base: position 1,161 of record JBILBN010000010.1, read on the forward strand.
GCTGTGCCTGGCGATGTTGCCAATGTGTTTGTGCACAAAAATAAAAAAGATTGGGCCGAAGCAAGGGTTAATCAAATTACAAAATATGCTGAAAACAGAGTAGAACCATTTTGTGCGCACTTTGGCATTTGTGGTGGTTGCAAGTGGCAAATGCTACCTTACGAATTACAATTGCAATATAAAGAGCAACAAGTAAAAGATCAATTGCGCAGAATAGGGCATGTAGCAGTGGGTGAATATTTGCCCATTAAAGGTTCTGCATTGACAAAATTGTATAGAAATAAATTAGAATTTACATTTTCTACCAAACAATACATTACCAGTCAGGAATTAAATAATGGCGAATCGTTTGAAAAAAATGTAGTGGGTTTTCATGCACCCAAATTGTTTGATAAAGTGATTGATATCGAAAAATGTTATTTACAAAACGAACCTACCAATGCCATTCGCAATTATATTCGAGCATTTGCGCATGAAAACGAGATTACTTTTTATGACATCAAAAATCATGTAGGCTTATTGCGCACCATGATGATTCGGGTTTCCTCTTTAAACGAAACGATGGTTAACATGGTATTTGGAGAGGATGATGAATCCACTATTTTGAAAGTAATGAATGCCTTAAAAGAAAAATTTCCGACGATACATTCATTAAACTATACCATTAATTTAAAAATGAATGACAGCATTTATGACCAAGAAGTTATTTGTTTTTCTGGTGAAGCATTTATCCATGAAAAATTAGAAGACTTTATTTTTAAAATCAGCCCTAAATCTTTTTTTCAAACCAACCCAACACAAGCAGAAGAATTATATAAAATAACGAGAGCATTTGCTGATTTAAAAGGTGATGAAATATTATATGATTTATATTGTGGAACAGGTAGCATAGGAATATTTTTATCGAAAAATGCAAAAAAAATTATAGGCGTAGAAACCATTGAGGATGCCATTGAAGATGCAAAACTCAATGCAAAAAATAATGGTCTCGAAAACACTTCGTTTTATGCAGGAGATGTAATCAAAGTTTGCAACGATTCTTTTTTTGCAAAGCATGGCAAACCCGATGTGGTTGTGATAGATCCTCCTCGTGCTGGTTGCCACGAAAAATTAATTGAAAAATTATTAGAGATAAAAGCCCCTACAGTTGTTTACGTAAGTTGCAATCCGGCTACACAAGCCAGGGATTTACAATTGTTGTCTAAAGAATATATTGTTACAAAATCACAAGCAGTGGATATGTTTCCACACACACATCATGTAGAAAATGTGGTGCAGTTGAAGTTAGCCGCACAAGCAGTGGAATTGAAAGTTGATTAGTAAATATAAAATTTAAATAAAAGAAGATGGAAGATTTTTTAGACGAAAAAATATACAATAAATTTGTAGAGGAAGTAAAAGAAAAGTTTTTGAAACCTTTACCTGGATTGGAAGCGCAATTAAAAATGGCACCCGAAATTCGTCGTCAACAAATGGAAATTCCGGCTGATGCACGGCTTGCTGGTGTGATGATTTTATTGTTTGAAATTGATAAAAAATGGAATACCATTTTAATTCGTAGGGCTGAAGATGGGCAAACACACAGTGGGCAAATTAGTTTTCCGGGTGGCAAAAATGAAAAATTTGATGTAGATATTATTGCCACGGCTTGCAGAGAATGTGAAGAAGAAATTGGCATTAAACGAAATGATATTGAAGTACTTGGAACGCTCACTCCTATTTATGTTCCGCCGAGCAATTTTGTAGTAACGGCAACCGTTGGATTTATTGCCAATGCACAAAATTTGAAACCCGACGAAAAAGAAGTGCAAGAAATAATTCAAGTTCCTTTGGAATTTTTGTTTCATCCTCAACTAAAAAAAGAACAAGAAGTGAAACCAAATTTAATGTCTCCTACATATCATTTAGATGAAACAATTATAGTTTGGGGTGCTACTGCTATGCTGATTTCAGAGTTAGAACATTTATTAAATTTACCGAAACCACCAAAACAAAGAATTCGAATTCGCAAATAAAATACGATAAAATTATGAACGCAATAATTACAGGAGCAAGCAAAGGAATTGGCAAAGCCATTGCCGAAAAATTAGTGGTGCAAAACTACAACATCGCTATTTGTGCAAGAGATGAAAAACAATTGCAACAAACAAAATCTCAATTGGAAATCTTAAATCCTGCTGTTAGTATTTTTACAATGGTTGCCGATTTAAGCAAAAAAAAAGATGCCCAATTATTTGGAGAGCAATGTTTAAAAAACTTTTCAACGATTGATATTTTAGTGAATAATGCAGGTTCTTATTTGCCAGGCGACATTACCACAGAAGCCGACGGCACGATAGAAAAAATGATAGAAACCAATTTATATTCTGCCTATCATTTAACGCGTGTTATTGTCCCTAAAATGCAAGTTCAAATGTCAGGACATATTTTTAACATGAGCTCCATTGCTGGTTTGCAAGCCTACAAAAATGGGGGTGCTTACAGCATTAGCAAATTTGCATTGCAAGGTTTTTCTAAAAATTTACGGGAAGAATTAAAACCTTATTTCATTAAAGTAACAACCATTAATCCAGGCGCTACTATGTCTGACTCTTGGAGTGGTAGTGGCATAGATGAAGATAGAATTATGAAAGCATCCGACATTGCTGAAGTGCTTTGGAATGCTTATCAACTTTCTCATCAAACCGTGGTAGAAGACATTGTTTTACGACCTATTTTAGGCGATTTATAATGAGCTCCTTAATTCAGGAAATTTAAAAATTTAAGGCAGTATAAAATTGCAAATCAACTCCTCTTGCATTGTACTTACTTACTAAATAACCTAAACTATTAGTTGCAAAACCAAATTGCATAGGTCCTAATCCGAAATGAACATGTGCCCCTAGAGAGGCCCTGGTTAATCCTCCTACGCTGGCATTAACGCCTGCATTCAATATATTTTTAAAACGATAACTATACCCTACCGAAAGCATTGGCGATTTTGTAGCATTCAAATAATTTTTAAATCCTTGCACATAAAACAACGAAACCGTGTGATGGTAATGATTTAAATAACGCTTAAAAATAGCTTTTTTACCAAAACCATAACTTCCACTAATCATTAATTTAGAACCAATATTAACTTTATACGCACCTGCAGTTGAATCTAAATTCAATAAATCCTTTTGAATAATAAAACTGTCTATATTTTGATTCCAATCATATCCTTCCCATCTATAAGCATATTTTGAAGTAATTGTGTATGCATTTTCTTTGAATTGAATAGATCCATTATCAACAAACGACACACTAGCCGTTATTTTATCATTTAATTTTGCGGATACGCCAAAATCCATGCCTATACCTGTACCTGCACCTTTTGTGATTAAATTTGAAAGCGAGTTTGCACTGAAGTTACTAAAGGTTTTTTCATTGATATAACTTTGTAAAACCTGTCCATTTAATGTAGCTTCGATATAACGACCATCAGTAGCAGTATACACATCAAGTTTTGAATTTTGAGTACTGACGTTTGCGTTACCCACTAAATAACGCATACGAACTGCTGGTTTAATTTTTAAGTTGGTCTTACTGTTTAAATTAAATTCAAAATTTTTCGCAATATTTAATCCATAATCAGCATACTGCAGTGCATTTATTTTAGGCAAGATATCAATCGTCTGATTTTCATAATATTTATTGCCTTTATAAAACAAATAAAATAATTCTTCAGGAAAAGAAATGTTAGCGTGAATGTGTTGTCTTGCAGAAACTTGAAATTCTAAAAACACTTTTCTTTTTCGATGAATATTAAATCCAATATTAAACAACGTAACATCAGCACCAGCATAAATCAAATTTGTCTTTTTTAAATTATTCATAATGCTGTTGATAGATGACGTATTTACCTGCATTGAATCTCTCTTTTGAGTAAACTCTTTCGTGTAATCTAATATGTCACCAACAGAAGTAAAATTATTTCCAAAGTTGACATAAATTGGCAAAAAAGAAAACTTAAAATTTTTATACTCGTTACCAATCATAGTAGGATTTAAAAACGAATTTTCTAAATCTGCATTTTGATTGTGTAACGATGCAATATTTATTTGTGCAAACAAAATTTGACAAAAAAGTGTGCTAATAAAAACTAAACTAATTTTTTTCATTCGTTAAAATTTAAAAGGGTTAATAATCAATTTTAAATCGCTTACAATTTGTAATCCCAACAAATTATTTTTAGAAATCACTACATAAGGCACCGGGTAACCATTGGTATTAATTGAAAACGAATACACAATTTTATTACTCCCTTCAATATTTTTTAATTTAGATTTTCTAATGTTTACGGTATTTTTTTTACTCACTATATTTGTAGTATTTCCAGCACCATCCACACTCGCTCCATCAAGTACAAACGAATTTTCAAACACAGAATCCTTTCTCACAGCATCTTTCATAAATACCATTTGCATTCTAGAATAAATGGGCATCCCATTATCCGTATAAAAATTAAAATAGCCAGAAACTGAACTGTCACTAATTGCTGAATTTCCTGAATTGTATACACTACTCAAATCACCAGGCTCAAAAGCAACTGTATCTGACAAATCAATGGACTGACTTGAAAACAACGCAACCTCATTTAATCGGACCTTATTTATAAAAAACTCAATAGGAATACTTTCATTAAAAACCACATTGGTAAAAGCATCAATACGAAGATGCTCAATAAAAAAATAAACTGAATCATTAATAGTAACATTGGTAATATTTAATAGTATACTATCCTTCCCATTTGATTGTAGCGCATTCGAAAATGTTGATGAAAATAAAATATTATTAGTTATTGTAGTATCTTTAGAAGAGCGCAACGTTACCGTAAAACCCGATTTAAAATTTACAGGAAACAAATTATGAATATTCATACCAACTTCAATCGAATCTACCTTTAAATATTTAATAATCTCTTGTGTTGGAATTGCAAAAGGACCTAAAAAATCAATCTCTAAATCTGGCGAACTAACCACTAGATTAGGTGGCATTCCAATATCATTGGGTGTTATTTGATATTGGAACGATTTCCCTTCCAACTGAGTCAAATCATTCAACGACACATTTCCTTTAATCAAAGGCAATAACCAATTTGATTCAATTGGTGATTCATCAATGACGTGTTTTTTACAACTAAATAATGAGCAGCAAAAAATAAAAATGAATAAGTATTTCATGTAAATATTTTTAACAAAAATAATATCAATATTTCATATTAAATATTATTTATTTTTTAAGTAATTGTAAACATGCACACTACCATTGAAAATAAAGAGTATACTTACCTTAATTAAAGTAAACTATGTTCGTTTATAATTACCAATTTATATTTATTATAGAAATAGGAAAGATACTCGTCTTATCCCTGCACAATGTCTGCAAAATCACCCACTAATCTAATTGGGTTATCTGAAGTTTTTAAATAAACTTGTCTATAATCAATGAAATTAACGTCATTGGTAGATACACAAAAGATGAGAACATCACTTTACGTGCCTTCAAATCTGAATTATCTTTTAAAAAAAGAATAGAATTATACAACATCCAAGAAGCGGCAATTACTAAACCTCCAAATGAAATCCAGCTATATGTTTCTGGCATTGCAATCATAGGCAAAGCACTTAATGGGATTAATACAGCACTGTAAAGCACACACTGAAAAGCAGTATAATATCCTATTTTTCCTTCTTTTGGGAGCATTTTCATACCAGCCTTTTCGTAGTCTTCATGACCAAGCCAGGCAATAGACCAAAAGTGTGGAAATTGCCAAAAAAATTGTAATATAAAAAGTGTCCAAGCGGCTAAACTACCCATGTGATTGGTTGCAGCTACCCACCCGATTAAACAAGGAAGTGAACCAGGGATTGCTCCTATTAATACAGAAACGGCTGTAATTTTTTTTAACGGAGTGTATAAAAATGAATATAGTAAATAACTGATTAATGCGATTAATGCAGATAAAGGATTGAAAACGTGATACAAAATGTATAAGCCAATAGATAATACAATTCCTGTAAAAATAATTGCCTCTAAATTAGACATTCTTTTATCGGGCAAAGGTCTTGTCAGTGTTCTTTTCATGAGGGCATCGGTCTCTTTTTCAAGTAATTCATTTGTTGCATTGGCAGCTGCTGTTACTAGCATACCACCTAAAAACAGGAAAATTAATTTACTGATTTCAACTTTAATTTCAGGAACCATTAAATACCCCACAATACTGGAAAATACAACTAACATGCTTAAGTTGAGTTTCATTAATTGCTGGTAATCTTGTAGTTTTTGTTTTATCACTGTATGTAGTTTCAAATACTAAAATTCCAAATTCCAAACAAGTTTTATTTGGAATTTGGAATTTAAAAATATTAATCTATTTATTATTAATGACTTTCTTCTCCTTCTTTTAATGGAATGTGTTGTGGAATAAAATCTCCTCCTTCTCCATTGTCTTTATAATCGTAAGCCCAACGATGTACTTCAGGTATTGGTCCATCCCAGTTACCATGCCCTGGTTTAATTGGAGTAGTCCACTCTAATGAATTTGCTTGCCAAGGATTAGGGTCAGTTACTTTTTTACCTTTCCAAATACTCACAAAATAATTGAAAACAAATAATATTTGAGCAAAGAAAACGATGATTGCGGCAATTGAAATCATTTGATTTAGCTCCCCAAATTGTTTAAAAGATTCCCAAGCACTAAAATCATAATAACGACGAGGCATACCTGCAACCCCTTCATAATGCATTGGCCAGAAAATTACATAAGATCCAATAAACGTAACAAAGAAATGAATATAACCTAATGTATTATTCATAAATCGGCCATACATTTTTGGATACCAATGATAGATACCTGCAAACATTCCAAAAAATGCTGAGATACCCATTACAATGTGGAAATGCGCAACAACGAAATAGGTATCATGTAAGTGAATGTCTAATGCTGAATTACCTAAGAATAATCCTGTCAATCCGCCAGAAATAAATAATGAAACAAAACCTAATGCAAACAACATTGGAACTGTGAAACGAATATTACCTTTCCAAATCGTAGTCAACCAATTAAATACTTTTACAGCTGATGGAATGGCGATTAATAGGGTTAATAAAACAAACACTCCTCCCAAAAACGGACTCATACCGGTTACAAACATGTGATGCGCCCATACTAAAAATGCTAAAACAGTAATACCCATTATCGATAATACCATTGCTAAATATCCAAAAATTGGTTTTCTAGAGTGTGTACTTAATATTTCTGAAGCCATACCCATTGCTGGTAACATAATAATATAAACCTCTGGGTGACCTAAGAACCAAAATAAATGTTGATATAAAATAGGCGAACCTCCTACATTAGGCAATGCTTTACCAGCCATAAAAATTTCAGATAAATAGAAACTTGTTCCAGCATGACGATCAAATAATAATAATACCGCCGCTGATAACAATACTGGGAATGATAATACACCTAATACTGCAGTAAATAAGAAAGCCCAAATCGTTAATGGTAAACGAGTCATTGTCATACCTTTTGTTCTCATGTTTAATATGGTTACAATATAGTTGATACCACCAAGTAAAGAAGATACAACAAATAAGGCCATACTAATTAACCATAAATCCATTCCTAAACCAGAACCCATAGAGGCTTCTTTTAATGCACTTAATGGCGGATATGTCGTCCAACCACCTGATGCTGGGCCTGTTGTTATAAATAGTGATCCAAACATTACAACACCAGCTATCGCAAAAAACCAAAATGAAAGCATATTTAAAAATGGCGATGCCATATCTCTCGCACCAATTTGCAAGGGAATTAAAAAATTACTAAATGTACCACTTAAACCACCTGTTAATACAAAGAAAACCAATACGGTGCCATGTATTGTAGTTAATCCATAATACATTTCAGGATCCATTTTGCCATTTTTAGCCCAATCGCCTAAAAATGCAGATAAGACTTTAAATGTCTGTTCAGGAAAACCCAATTGCAGACGGAAAAATACCGACATTAATCCTCCAACGATTGCCCAAAATATACCGGTAATTAAAAATTGACGTGAAATAATTTTATGATCCATACTGAAGATATACTTCGAAAAGAAGTGTTGCTCATGATGCTCATGCTCATCATGTCCATGATCGTGACCATGGTCATGCGCGTGTACGTCTTGTGTGTGTAATGTTGCTTCGTTACTCATTTTTTATATCTTAATCTTAATTACTAAATTAATTATTCATTGTTATTTGTTTTGTAGAATTCATTGTTATTTGTTTTGTAGAATCTGTTTTCACAGGTTCAGTTGCTGCTGGAGCAGGAAACTCATCCGGATGATTTTGTGCGTAGTATGGTTGTTGCTTAGCTAACCAAGCATTATGTTCTGCTTGTGTTTCAACAATTATAACAGCTCTCATTGAATAATGTCCTTTTCCACACATTTGATCACATGAAAGTTCATACACAAAATTAGGGTTCCCTGTTTTGCTTTTCATTTCTTCTGTAGTAAACAATGGAGTAAACCACAATCTAGAAGAAATTCCTGGCACAGCATCCATTTTCATTCTAAAGTGAGATAAACCAACATCATGAATTACATCTCGTGAACCAATAATTAATTCTACTGGTTTTCCTTTCACGAATCTCAATTCACCGTTTGGTATAATTATATCATCTTTAGTAGCTTTATCCTTCCAATCTAATCCAAGAATATTATCTTTCTCATTGATATTTGTATAATATTTTTTTCCTAATTCCATATCAGGACCAGGATAACGAGAAATCCAGTTAAATTGTTTACCAATAATTTCAATTTGCATAGCTCCTTTAGGTGCTTTATCTGTCATTGTAAACCAAGCTTTTAAGCCTATTGCTACTAATACTGCCATTGCAATTGCAGGAATACTTGTCCAAATTAACTCCAATTTAGTGCTATGTGCAAAAAAGTGAGGTATTTTATTCCCTACTCTTCTGTATTTAAAACTAAACCAAAACAATAAAAATTGTGTCAACAAAAACACAGTTCCAGTTACCCATAATGTTACTTCAAACATAAAATCATATTGTTGACCATGGTCAGAAGCTGCTTCAGGTCCCATTAATGGCATCATATATTGATGACACCATACAATACCTACCATAAAGGCTGCAAACAAGACTAACATTGAATAGCCTAAAATTTTATTTCTTTTTTTATCGAACGCTTCTTCTCCTTGTATTTGTGCTACAATTTCACTTGAACGTGAAACTTGATAAAGCACAACAAATATTAAAACAACAAGAAATACTAATAATAATCCTGACATAATAAATTAATCTTTTTTAGCTAATATGAATGATAGTTTCTTTAAATAATGGATTGTTTTGTGGAATCAACGGAGCTTTTGTTAATTTGTTGGCAACTAAATAGATAATTAACCCAACAAAACCGCAAGCGATAAATAAACTTAAAATAAATGGTTTATCCCAATTTTCTCTTACTGTAGTTCCTGGCATAATCATTTGAAAGAAATCTATCCAATGTCCGAAAATAATAATTACTGCAACTAAGGAAACTACGAAATAATTACGTTTATTTGGTCTTGGCATTAATATTAAAATAGGACATACAAAGTTTAAAATTAAATTTAACCAATAAAAGAATCGGTAAGGTCCGTGCATTCTAATTTGGAAATAAACTGTTTCTTCTGGAATGTTTGCATACCAAATCAACATAAATTGTGAAAACCATAAATAGGTCCAAAATATACTAAATGCAAACATAAATTTTCCTAAATCGTGGACATGTTCTTCTGAAACTACATCTAAATATCCTTTTCTTTTTAAATAAAGAACCCAAAGCATAATCATACTCATTCCGCTTACAAAAGAACTTCCAAATGTGTACCAACTAAACATAGTTGAAAACCAGTGAGAATCGATACTCATTATCCATAACCAAGGAATGGTGGAGGCTAACGATAATGCAAAAACGAATAAAAATCCAGCTGAAAAATTGAAATTTTTCCAATATAATTTAGTTGAATTTTTTGTGTCAGTATCTTGTTTAACTGAAATTTCTCTCAATTTTACACCAAACCAACTCCATAATACCAACACTAATATTGTCCAAAATGTAAAAAATCCTTTACTTAAAAAGAAATTTTTCAACGCATTCAAAGAGTTATGCGGATTGAAACCATCTTGTAACCAAGCATAAATATTGGTATTATTTGTCCAAACGAACGATAATAATAAAACACCTGCAATGGCTGCAAATACATATAACATGCTACCAATAGATTCTGGAATTCTTCTGAACGATACAATCCATGCACCTTGTGCTAAACTTGTTGCACTTAAAATAAATAAACTTCCTACTGAAATTAATAAAAAGAAAATTGCATTGTGCATTAATGATGCCCAAAATTGTGTTTGTGCTAAAGCATCACCTGGCAATAATACAATTGCCCCAATTATTAATCCTAATAAACCAATCATCATTAAAACAATGCTCGTTGTTTTTAATGACTTTGGTACTTTAAATTCTTGTTTTAACATCTTCTACTTCTTTTTTATTAAATGTTGATTAATGTTGTTTTACCTCGTTTTTGGGTGCAGCTTTTGTTTCAGCTTTTACTGCAGTTTTCACTGTATCTTTTACTGCAGTTTCACCTTTCAACATGGTAAATGCTTCACCACCGTTTTCACTTTGTACTTTTTTAATGTAAGCAACTACTTTCCAACGTTGTTTTGTATCTAATTGACTTGCATATCCACCCATGCTGTTTTTACCATAAACGATTGCATGATAAATTCTACCTTGACTGAATTTTAAATACTTTTCACCCGATTTTAAATTGGCTGGCATGGCAGCAAATTTTCCACTCGTATACAAAGGTCCATTTCCGTCCATTTGCTCACCATGACAAATTGCACAATGTATTAAAAATAAACGCTTGCCTTCTTCTAAATCTTTTTCTCCAAATGTAAAGCTACAAGTGTTAGCATTAGCTGCTGTTGTATCCAATTCACTAATATGATCAGGTAGGGCTTGTTCTCTTGCAACAGTCCCTTTTACAGGCATTTTGTTATAAGAACCTCTTTCTGCTTCAATTTTTTCCGTTCCATTGTAGTAATCAACAGCACGAGAATAAACCATATCAGGTGCATAAGTACGTCCTGGGTTACGTCTGTATTCACTGCAAGAAACAACCAATGTAGTAGCTAATACAAATAAAATATATAATGTTAGTTTTCTCATTTTCTTTATGCTAATTGTTGTTGAATTTCGTAATCTTCTTTAATATCAAAACGACCGTACCACCAATCTGATTCAGCTACTTGTGTTTCTGTTAACTCAGCACCTGTTGATTGTAAAATCGCTAAGGTTTCTGCTTCATTGGTATCATTTACCTCGATTACCATAACAAATTTATCATCTGTTTGACGAGGATGAAAAATATGTTTTTTTACTCCTGGCATAATTTGGTTTAAGTAACAAAAAGTCAAAACCATTCCTACTGCAGCAAATAATACGGTCAACTCAAAAGTGATCGGAATAAATGCTGGTAAAGGAAAATGTGGTTTACCACCAAAGTTTTGAGGCCAATCGGTCGTAAAAATCCATCCCATAAAGCCTAATGCAGTGCACGTTCCTGTAATTCCATAAATGAAACCAGCAATGTGTAAGTCACTTTCTTTTTGTCCTAATGCAACATCCAATCCGTGAACAGCAAAGGGCGTGTAAACATCATGTATTTTATATCCAGCACTACGCACTTTTTTTACAGCAGGAAATAATACTGCTTCATCGTCGTAAACTGCAACTGCAAACTTTTTTATACTCACTTTTATAATTATTAATTGTTAATTATTAATTGTTAATTTCTCTTTAGATTAATGATGATGTGATTGTTCTTGTAAAAACACTTCATTATCTTGGTGTTCATATTGTTCCATATCTCTTTTGTAATTATCACCACTCGTTTTTAAGATAAACTTAATCTCGGCAATCGCAATTACTGGGAAATATTTAGCAAATAAGAAATAACAGGTAAAGAATAATCCAAATGAACCTAAATAGAAGGCTACCTCTGTCCAAGATGGTGTATAATAACTCCAACTTGATGGTAAATAATCACGGTGTAAAGACATGATGATTACAAAACGCTCAAACCACATACCAATGTTTACAATGATAGACATAAAGAATGTGAACCAAACATTACGGCGTAGTTTTTTGAACCAAAATAATTGAGGAGAAACCACATTACACAACATCATACCCCAATATGCCCACCAATAAGGTCCTAATACACGTAAACGAAATGCTTCTTGTTCCCAAATTACACCACTATAATAAGCGATAAATAACTCTGTTAAATAAGCAACCCCTACAATTGAACCTGTTAAAACAATTACTTTATTCATTGCTTCAATGTGACCTAATGTGATATATTCTTGTAATCCTAAAATTTTACGTGTTAAAATTAATAAGGTTTGTACCATCGCAAAGCCAGAGAATACGGCTCCTGCTACGAAGTAAGGAGGAAAGATGGTAGTATGCCAACCTGGAACAATCGATGTAGCAAAGTCAAACGATACAATCGTGTGTACAGAAAGTACTAACGGAGTACTTAAACCTGCTAGTACTAATGATAACATTTCATGACGTTGCCAATGTTTTGCACTTCCAGCCCAACCAAATGAAGCGTATCCGTAAGCCATTTTTCTGAATTTTGTTTTCGCTCTATCTCTTAATGTTGCAAAATCAGGAATTAAACCAGAATACCAGAATAATAATGACACGGTGAAATACGTTGAAATCGCAAATACGTCCCATAATAAAGGCGAAATAAAGTTAGGCCATAATGGACCACGTGTATTTCCATAAGGTAAAACGAAAAAAGCATTCCAAACGCGTCCCATGTGCCAAATAGGAAACTGTCCAGCACACATAACTGCAAAAATAGTCATAGCTTCAGCAGCCCTATTCACCCCTGTTCTCCAGCCTTGTCGGAAAAGTAATAAGATAGCTGAAATTAATGTTCCAGCATGACCTATACCAACCCACCAAACGAAATTGGTTATATCCCAACCCCATCCAATCGTTTTATTTAAGTTCCAAACACCAGTACCCCAATATACTTCCCAAACAATACTAAATGCTCCAAAACCTAATAATGATAATGACATCATAAAGCCTATTCTCCAAAGTTTTGAAGGTTCTCTTTCTATTGGAGCACAAATATCTTCAGTTATCTGATGATATGTTTTGTTTCCATCTACTAATGGCTCTCTAATTATCGATTCGTACTTTAAATGCATACTTATTTATTTTTTCAAATTGTTTAAAACAATTATTCAATTTTTTATTAATGATGATTTGCTGTTTCCGTTTTAGTTGCTGCATGGGCTTCTCCTTCTTCTTGATGCGCACCAGATAAAATAGTTGTATTTCTAATTTTAGATAAATAATTTACGTTTGGTAACGTATGAATTTCTTCTAAAACATGGAAAACACGTTCTTTTTGCTCTTCATAACGAATTTTGAAAATATTACTTTCTCTATCATTTACGTTTCCAAAAACAATAGCATCTGTAGGACAAGATTGTTGGCAAGCTACTTTTGCTTCGCCATCTCTCATGGTTCTTCCTTCTTTTTTAGCTGTAGCTTTTGCACCAACTAGACGTTGCACACAAAAACTACATTTTTCCATCACTCCTCTACTTCTTACTGTAACATCAGGGTTTAAAACCATACGAGTGATATTGTCATTCATATCATCTCTGCGTCCATCTTCAAACACATTATCTTCAAAACAATCTGCCTCATTCCAATCTCTCCAATTAAAACGACGAACTTTATAAGGACAGTTGTTTGCACAATATCTTGTACCAATACAACGGTTGTAAGCCATTTGATTAATTCCTTCACTACTATGATTACTTGCGTTTACTGGACAAACATTCTCACAAGGAGCATTATCACAGTGTTGGCAAATCATTGGTTGGAATAATGTTTGAATAGAATCGGGCTTTGTTGGATCTCCAGCAAAATATCTATCAATACGAATCCAATGCATTTCATGAGCTTTTAATACTTGTTCTTTACCAACAACTGAAACATTGTTTTCTGCTTGACAAGCAATCGTACAAGCTCCACAACCAATACAACTTGACAAATCAATACTCATTCCCCATTTCATTCCTAATGATTCATGATTAGGATACAAAGTTCCATTTTCTCTGTATGCTTTTTGCCAGTCTTCATCTGATTTTGAAGGCTCATGAGCTACAGAAGCTTTTGCACCATGTGCGTCTCCATGCTCACCATGAGGAGCATCAAAACTATGCGTGAAATGTTCAAATTCGTGTTTTCTTTCGTCATACAATTCAGAAGGATTTTTCTTGAATTCATCAAATGTAAATTCATGAATTATTGGTCTATCTGCTTGATATGTATGATGTGTTTGTGTAATAGCCAAAGGATACATTTCTTTTGTTGTTGCTATTTCCACATTATAAGCATAGAAGTTTGCATTTCCAGTAACATCTTTAGATACCATTGGATATACATTTTCTCCCATTTTTACATCTATTGCATAAGCTGCTTTTCCTACACCTTTATCTCTACCATACCCTACAGCTATTGCTACCACTTCGTCGTGCATACCTGGCACCACTAAAACAGGCAATTTAACTTCAACACCATTTGCTTTGATGGCAAATACATGTTTTGGTCTTTCTACTTCATTTAAATCTGTATGTTCGGCACCTAACTCTTTTGCTTTATTAGGCGACATAATTACGTAATTATCCCAAGTACATTTTGTGATTGGATCTGGCAGTTCTTGTAACCAAGGATTGTTACTCCATGCTCCACCACGACCAATTCCTACTTTTTCGTAAATCACTAGTTCGTATTTACCCCCTTTAATAGCAGCAATTTTTGATGTTGCATCAGCTACATTTCCAATGAAAGCAGCGCTAGCCATTGTCACTTCGTTCGTAGTTACTAATCCAGTTTGAATGGCAGTATCAAAGGCTACTTGACCACCCAATTTACCTATCCAATAATTTTTTATAAAATCATAATGAGAAATAGTACTTCCAGCCCAATGCATTAAACTTTCTTCAAACGCACGGGTTTTAAATATTGGGTTAATTGTTGGTTGAATGAATGTTGTGTGACCACTGAATGCTTCAGCATCTCCCCAACTTTCTAACCAATGATTAGTAGGAGCTGCCACTTTACACAATTGTGTTGTTTCGTCCATTCTATCATTAAATGAAACAGAGAATTTAACTGAAGCTAATTTTTCTCCAATCATTTTTCCGTTTGCTAATTCATATACTGGATTACAATCGAAGAACATTACACCTCCTACTTGACCGCCTTTTAACGCGTCAACGAAAGCATTCATTTCTGTATCGTTTCCTTTTTTGCTATTATTTGTTGTTGCAAATGAAACCGTTGTTCCTATGGCTCCAATTGCATTATTAATTGCGTTTACTATAGTTTGAACACTTGCATCATTGCTACCACATACTACTAAAGCATTTCCTTTGTGCGCATTTAAATCAGCCGCAATTTTTTTGATAGCCTCGTTTAATGTTGGTGTCAAACTTGCTGAACCACCATTTAATGCATTTAAAATTCCTACTGCAATGGCACCATATTGAGATGGTTTGCAAGTATAACGTTCATCAGCACTGCTTCCTGTTAAGCTCATCATACCTTCTAATTGGTAATGTTTGCTCATGTTTAGGTTTTTTGCGCTAATTTTTCTACCGTAAGCATATTGTTTTGCATTTACTTCTGGAGATAACCAAGTACCTAAAAAGTCTGCACCAATACTTACTATTGTTTTTGCATTATCAAAACGATAAGTAGGAATGGCTCTTTTGCCAAATGATGATAAATTAGCATCTAACATTCCGCTATAAGAAACTGCATCATACATTACGTGCTTTGCAGTTGGATATTTTGCTTGAAATTGACTGATTGCGTTTAAGCTAGTTTCGCTATTAATCGTAGAAGAAACCAGGTATAATGAGGAACCTCCTAAACCTGCTAAGGCAGTAGTAACCATTTTGTCAATTGCTTCCCACGTTGCTTCTTTCTTTTCTATTTGAGGAAATTTTAAACGAGATGCGTCATATAAATTCAATACAGAACCTTGAATACGGGCTGTAGTACCTCCTTTTGTAATCGGACTATCCGGATTTCCTTCAATTTTGATAGGACGACCTTCACGAGTTTTTACTAAAACAGGAACCGCTTCACCTGCATCTACAAACGTAGACGCATACATTAAAGGTATACCTGGTGTAACGTTTTCTGGTTTAATAGCATAAGGAATTGCTTTACGAACAGGCATTTCACAACTTGCTACTAATGTTGCTGCTGCTGTAGAAAAACCTAAATATTTTAAGAAATCACGACGAGAAGCAGGCGCAGTAGCTAAGCTTTCAAAATCACCCATTGGCAATTCTTCCGCAAATTCGTTGCTTGCTTTTTGTTTGAATTCTGTTGTCGGATTTAATTCCTCCAGTCCTTTCCAATATTGTTTCTTGCTCATATTTTATTAGATGTCAGATGTCGGTTGTCGGTTGCCAGTTTTATTTTCTGCCTTACAACACTCGACACAATTATTTCAAATTTTATTTATTATCAAATCACCAATTGTCAAATCATCAAATTAATAATGACATTTTTGACATTCCAAACCACCAATATCACTCACTTTCACATCTTCACGCTTTCCTTCTTTAATTTCATCATGATATTTTTGGAAGATAGAATAGTAATTATTATCAGCAAATTGAACTTTTGTTTCTCTGTGGCAATTGATACACCAACCCATACTCAAATCAGCAAATTGATATACTTCGTCCATTTCTTGAATACCTCCGTGACAACGTTGACAGGCAATTTTCCCTGAAACGGTATGTAATGAGTGATTGAAATAAACGTGATCAGGTAAGTTGTGAATTTTAACCCACTCTACTGGTTTTGCTTGAATCTCACCAGCTGCATTTCGTTTGTAATCTTTTTTTACTGGATCCCAACCAGCATAATCATATAACTTTTTGATTTCAGCTGTTCCATCTACTTTTTTACCTTCTAAAGTAACTAACGGATGGGTTTCAGCGCCTGTATATTCATTGATCTGTTTGTGACAGTTCATACATACATTGGTAGAAGGTATCATCGCATGTTTTCCTTTTTCTGCACCACTGTGACAATACAAACAGTTAATTTGATTGATACCAGCATGCACTTTATGTGAGTAGAAAATAGGTTGTTCAGGCATATAATTTTTTTGACGACCTAAATCTGCTCCATTGGTCATCCATATACCAATACCAACTACAGCAATTATTGCCAAAATAGCCAATACTACTTTATTTCGTAAAAAAGGAACATCTTTTGGTGACGGTAATCCTGCTTTTACATTTGTTGAACGGCTTAATACTTTATTTACTTGCGTTAATACAAATATGGCAATCAACAATACGATAGATAAAATAGCATATAATAAGGTGTTGTCTCCACTGTCTTTTGATTCTCCTCCTGCAGGAGTTTGTGCTGCTGCTGTAACTGGAGCTTGATAATCATCTACATATTTGATAATCGCATCAATTTCTTCATTTTGCAAACCTGGAAACGCGGTCATCGCTGTTTTGTTCCATTTTGCATACAAATCATTGGCATATTTGTCTCCAGAACTAATAACAGCTGCTGAATTTTTTATCCATTTGTATAACCATTCTTTGTTGGGCACACGGCCTGTAACTCCTTTCAAAGCAGGACCAGTTGCATCTTTTAAAGGGTTATGGCATGAGGCACAATTAGCCTGAAACAACGCTTTCCCGTCTGGAGCAGCAAATGTTTGAAATGAATTTAGTAGTATAAAAACTACGATCAGAGCGTATCCTTTTAAATCTTTTACCATGTGTTCTAAATAACTTAACATCAGTTAAATATAATTTTGTGTTAAATCGAATGTGTGCAAATGTAAGTTACGATTTTTAAAGTTTATACACATTTGTGGATTTTTTTTTAATGCTTTATTTATAACATTTATAGTATGATAAAAATCATGTTTTTTAATAAAAAATATATTTTTGTCATGGAATTGTCAAAGAATATTATTATATAACAACTTTACTTTATAGTTATTAATTTTAAACTATCTTTGCTAATGTGTCAACGGGTATAAAAAGATTTTTTTCATGCTTTATTTTGGTTGCGTTTTGTTTTTACATTACGCCCAAAGAGGTTTTGCATTTTTTTACAGAACATGAAGACACTGAACATTCTATAGCAAATGGATGTCATTTTGAAGAACAACATCATCACTGTGATTTATTAAAAATAGACCAGCAGTTTTCAGCTCCTTCTTTTGAAATTCCCTTTTTTGATTTTATTCAAGATCAATTTTTTTTAATTAATACAAAATTTGAGCTTTATAGTTTTGTAAATAATGAAAATGTCAATCTTTCATTTTCGTTAAGAGGACCTCCTGTTTTTGTTTAAATTATAAAAGCATATTTTACCGATAATCACTAATAAAAATAATTTGAAGAAATTCAAATACATTGTTGGTGATTTCGCAAATTGCTTACCCATTTTTATTTTAATTAATTTAAACAAAATAAATATTTTGAAACAATTTATTATTTGTGTTTTGTATTTGTATTTTTTTATAAATACAAATGCTCAAACCAATTGTACCCATATTTTGAAAGGTGTCATATTAGAATCTCAATCAGGTTTGCCTATTGAAAGTGTTTCTGTTTTTATTGAAGGAAAAGCAATAGGAACAAATACAAATTCTGACGGTGAGTTTGTGTTAAAAGGACTTTGTAATGGTACTTATTTTTTAGTATCAAGACACTTAAATCATGAACTAAAACGAGAACAAATTATTATATCTAATAAAAATATTTCAAAGACAATTTATTTAAACTGTCATACAGATACGTTGCATCAAGTAATGGTAAAAGGTGCAAGAATTCATTGGGAAAATGTTACAGTTAGTAATAAGGTGCAAGGAAACGATTTAAAAATGAGTATCGGGCAATCATTAGGTAAATCATTAGAAAAAATAAATGGGGTTTATAATTTAAGCACAGGAAATAACATAAATAAACCAGTTATAAGAGGATTACATAGTAATAGAGTAGTTATTATGAATAATGAAATAAGGCAAGAAGGTCAACAATGGGGAAATGAACATGCTCCCGAAATTGACCCCAACATGGCTAAAGAAATAGAGGTAGTGAAAGGTGCACAAAGCATAAGATATGGAAGTGATATTATTGGTGGTATCATATTGGTGAATCCTGCATCTATATTAAAAGTAAAAAATAAAAATGGTGAAATAAATATTGCAGGTTTTACTAATGGAAGAGGTTTTAATTTTTCTAGCATGCTTGAAGGAAATCTTCTGAAAAATAAAAACCTAAATTATAGAATACAAGGAAGCTATAAAAAAAGTGGCAATACAAAAACGCCCACTTATTTTTTAAAGAACACAGGCATGAATGAAATAAATTATTCATTGGCTTTAGGTTACCAAAAAAATAATTGGAATGTAGAGCTTTACCAAAGTATTTTTAATACCAAAATTGGAATTTTTGCAGGTTCCCACATTGGTAATTTAACCGATTTATATGCAGCATTTGATGCAACAAAACCAACAGACAGTGCGCAATTTAGTTACAAAATTGGTTTTCCTTATCAGCATGTAGCGCACTATTTAGCCAAGTTTAAGTTTAATTATTTCATAAAAAATAAAGGCAATTTGTCTGTTTTATATGGTTTTCAAAAAAATATTCGTAAAGAATATGATAAAACACTTCAAACAAAAAATGACGACGGTTCTTACAAACCTGCATTAAATTTTGATTTGTTTTCAAACGCTCTTGATATAAATTTTGAACACAAAACCATTAAACGATTTACTGGGAATTTTGGCATATCGTCTTCGCTACAAAAAAATAATTATTACGGAAATTATTTTATTCCAAATTACGATAGAATAAATACAGGATTATATTTGGTAGAAAAATGGCATAAAAACCGTTTTTCTTTTGAGGGAGGAATACGCTACGATGTAAATTATTTTTCGGTATTAAAATGGACACAAAATGTGCTTACAAATTTGACTCATTTTTACAACGGATTTGCTAGTACTTTTTCTACCCGATACCAATTTCCTTATTTTACTTTGCACGCAAATGTGGGTACTGCATGGCGTTCTCCTTTCGTTAATGAGTTATATAGTAATGGCGTTCACCACAGTGCTGCTTCATTTGAAATTGGTGATGAAAATTTAGTGCCTGAAAGAAATTACAACAGCTCTCTTACTGTAGATTTTAACTATAAAAATAAAGTTGATATGGAGCTAACTCTCTATAACAACTACATATTAAATTATATTAATTTACAACCTAAATTACCAGCTACACTTACCATAAGAGGTGCATTTCCTACTTTTGCTTATTCTCAAGTAAATGCAAATTTTAGTGGGATAGAATATTCGGCTTCATTTATCATTTTAAAGAAAATACAAAACCACTTTAAAACAAATATTACATTAGCAAAAGACCTTAGTAATAACAAATACTTAGTTGGTATCCCCCCTACAAGAATAGAGCACGCCTTAGAATTAATTTTACTAAAACAGAAACTCTTCAACATTAAATGGTCGTTGAATAATAGTTACACATTTCAACAAAAAAGAGCGCCCCTGAATGCTGATTATGTAAATCCTCCAAAAGCCTATTATTTGGCAAATAGCGATTTTATTATTGAATACAAAAATGTATTTATCAATATCGGAATTCAAAATATTTTTAATACTTCATACCGAGATTACATGAATCGAAATAGGTATTTTGCGAACGAAATTGGACGAAATATGTTCACCCGTTTATCAATTCCTCTTCAACCCAAAACGAAAAAAATAAAAACAAATTAATACATACATTAACAATTAAAATTAAATACAATGACAAAAACAATTTTAACAACAAGCATTATTACTCTTTCAATTTTCGGATTTTTATTAACACAATCATCTTGTAAAAAAACAACTCCTCCAGATCCTAACGAAGAAGAATTAATAACAACATTTAAAATAATTTTTACTGATTCTGCAGGAACAAATCCATTAGTGACGGCAACTTACAAAGACATTGATGGAGATGGTGGGAACAATCCATCAGTTTTTGATACAATTAAACTTCAGAAGAACACAACATACAATGCAATCATTTTATTGTTAGACGAATCTAAATCACCAACAGATACTATCAGTAATGAGGTATTAGAAGAAGGCAATGAACATTTAATATGTTTTACACCTTCTAACATCAATACCACAATTGTGCGAACAGATAAGGATATCAATAATTTAGAAATTGGATTAAGTTCAAAATGGGTTACCAATGCTGCAAGCAATGGAACTACCCAAATCGTTTTACGCCATCAACCTGACAATACCAAAAACGGTAGTTGTTCCATTGGCTCTAGCGATATCGATTTAACTTTTCAAACAATAGTTTATTGATATAATCATTTACTAAAAAAGCAGGTTTTTATAAACCTGCTTTTTTTTTCTAAATAGTACAAGCGCCACCGTCGATGCACAAAGAAAAAGACCTCGACTGCAAAAAATTATTTTGAGAAAAACGCTTTTTCTTTTTGAATATTTTCGTTTTCTACTCGTTTACTAATCATGATGCTTAGCTCAAACAAAATAAACAAGGGAACTGCCACTAAAGTTTGGCTCATCCAATCGGGTGATGGGGTGATAATGGCCGCAACTAATAAAATGATGACGTAGGCATATTTTCGATATGCTTGCAAAAATGCTGGCGTTACTAAACCTATTTTGGTTAGCACATAAGAAATTATGGGCAGTTCAAAAGAAATACCTGTTCCGATGATGATGTTTACCATGTTTTCGATGTAGTCGTCGAGTGTGGGTTTGGTTTCAAGCGCTTGTAAGGTGCCAATTTTGAAATTAGACAAAAAGCTAAACGTAAAAGGTGCTAATAAAAAATAGCCAAATGATACGCCCATTAAAAAGAAAAAAGTTACCCAAAAAATAGAACCCCGTGTGTTTTTAATTTCTCGAGGGGTAAGTGCTGGTTTAATAAAGTTCCAAAACTCCCAAAAAATATAAGGAAAAGCAATGATGAAACCTCCTATGAAAGCAATACTGATGCTGCTCATAAATTGGGAACCAAATTGGGTTACTTGCATTTGCACATTGGGTGCAGGCATGCATAAGGCATCACCCATGTGAAGCTTGTGTCCAAGATTGCAAAGCCCTGAATAGGTAATGAAATCGGAGCGCATGGGACCATAAATGATGTTGTCGAAAATCCAATCTATTTTAATAAAAATGGCAATGGCAAAAATTAAAATAGCAATAACAGATCGTACCAAATGCCAACGCAAGGCTTCGAGGTGATCTACGAAACCCATATCTTGCTTTTTGGGGCTTTTATTTTTTGATGTATGAATGATAGGTAATGCCAATGAATGTTTTTTATTTTTTTTCTACTTCAGCTGTAAAGCCTATTGAGAAGGGTGAATCGTCGGTATTGGCAATAATTAAGGCATTTTTGTTGACTAGCCCTTCTTTACCTGCACTGTTAAACTCTAAAGTAATGATGGCTTCGGCACCCGGTAAAATGGGTTCCTTTGGGAATGAAGGAGCTGTGCAGCCACATGAAGTTTGAACATTTGAAATCATTAACGGATTACTTCCCGTATTTTTCACAGTCCAATTATGACGTACTTTATCCCCATCTTTCATTTTTCCAAAATCAAATTTTGTATTAGGAACTTCCATAGTCGTTTTTGCCATCGCTTTTACTTCTTCATCACGCTTTGCTTTGTCGTCTGAAGAAAGTTTAACATCTTCATGTTTGTGCTCTTCACCTATTTTATATTTATTGAACAAAGCATTTTGACTAACGCCACTTAATTCAACTAAGGCAATTGCAAAAACGGATAATGTTAATACCGTTAATAGAATAGTTTTTAATGTTGTATTCATGTGCGCAAAGATATAGTTCAATTACGAATGAACAATTACGAATATTATGAAAAATATGTGAACGTTGTTTAGTTATACCAAAAAGTGAATTAAGTTTGTCGCAGAGATTACAGAAAATAATAAAAAAAAATTAAATTAACATGAGGGATCAGAGCGATACTAAAAACTATTTTTCCTTTTTGTTTTAAAAAAATCTTTCATTAATTGAGCGCATTCATCTTGTAAAACGCCTTTTTCAAGTTCTGTTTTAGGATGAAAAGGCGATTTATGGCAATAAGTGTGTGAACCATTTTTATCATCTGATGCACCATACACCACTTTGCCAATTTTACTCCAATTTAATGCGCCAGCACACATCAAACAAGGTTCAACGGTAACGTATAATGTTGCTTCAGGCAAATATTTGCTCCCTAGTGAATCAAATGCCGATGTCAATGCTAAAATTTCGGCATGTGCAGTAGCATCTTTTAATAGTTCAACTTGATTATGTGCTTTTGCTAAAATCTGATTATTCATCACCAACACAGCACCCACAGGCACTTCGTCTTTTTCAAATGCTTTTTTTGCTTCTTGCAAAGCCAGTTTCATGTAATGTTCTGAAGTCATCTTAGTATAGAAAGTTTAGATTAAAAGCATTCATCAAATTACTTAATTGTCAAATTTACTTTTCCTTCACCGATTAAAGGTTTTTTGATTTTTCCTACATGAATATTGTACGAAGTGCCTTCATATTCAAAAGATATATCTTCGTTTTCGCCAACCATTTTTTCATCTAAAATTTTATCGTCTCGTTTGACGGTAATATCGGCTTCTTTTCGAGTGACATTTCCAACCATAATAATTACACTTCCATCTGTTCCTTCAATTATTTTTTGTGCATTTGATTCCATCAAACTTTCAATGCCTTTTTCAGGAATGTTTAAATGATATTTACTTTCTGATTTTGAAGTTGATGCAGATTTTGGTTCGTCTTTACAACTCAATAAAAATAAAATAAGTGTTATGGAAAGTAATAGTTGTTTCATTGTATAAAATTTTAGATACTCAAAAGTAGAAAATTTGGTGAGATGTTAAATGTTAAATATTTTCTGGCTTTTTTTTAAAACCAACAGGATTTCTTTCGGGAAGCACTTCCTCTTTTTTAACTCTTAATTCGTCAATGAGCTTAAAAATAGTTTCTATTTCATCATCGTGCATTTTTACATCAAAGCCAAGGTTCATTATTTTTTTATCTATCTTTTCTAGTTTCAACAACACTTCTTTATTATTCAAAACAGCATTTCGAAGTTTTGTAAACAAACGTATTATTTGAATATTCACTTCAATAGCTCTATCACTGTTTAAAACACTCGATAACATAGCAACACCTTGCTCTGTAAAGGCAAATGGCATTTTTCTTAAACCTCCCCAACTTGATGTCGCAAATTGCGACATCAAGTTTTCAAATTCAAGTTCTGTAAGTTGAAACATAAAATCAATTGGAAAACGCTTTTCATTTCGTTTTACTTGTTCATTTAATCGTCTTGTTTCAACACCATACATTTCTGCTAAATCTCTATCGAGCATTACTTTTTGTCCTCTTATGTGGTATATTTTATTGACTATTTGTCCGTCTGTTAATAGCATAAAGTAGGTTTTTTGGTTTCAAATATATAAAATTTTATAAATTGGATATCGCAAATTGCGACTTCCAATTTACTCCACCAACTTCAAAAATTCTTCTTCACTTAAAATTGTTACGGTGCCCAATTTCTTTGCTTTTTCTAATTTACTTCCTGCTTCTTCACCTACAACTAGGTAATTTAATTTTGTACTAACGCTTCCTATAATTGTTCCACCATTTTTTTCAGCAATGGCTTCTGCTTCGTTTCTTTTCATAGAAAGTGTGCCAGTAAATAAAAATGTTTTGCCAACTAAACTGCCACTCATGGCTTCATTTTTTTGTGTATTAGCCAAACAAACGCCTTCTTTTTCTAGCGCTTCTAAAATAGCTCTGTTATCATGGTGTGAGAAAAATTCTACAATAGAAGTTGCTACTTTTTCTCCTACATCTTCTATGGTCAACAAGTCTTCTTTTGTTTTATGGTATAAATCGGTTAAGTGTGAAACTGTTCGTGCTAGAGCCTTTGCAGTGGTTTCTCCTACATAACGAATACCCAAACCAAATATTAAACGATGCAGCGGTTGTGCCTTTGATTTTTCAATAGCTTCCTTCAAATTCAGCATCGATTTTTCGCCAAAACCTTCTAATATTTTCAATTGATCATAAGGCAAATGATAAATGCCTACAATATTTTTCAAAAATCCTTGTTCAAAAAATTTACGGACTAAAGCATCTCCTAATCCACGAATATCCAAAGCATCTTTTGATGCATAATGTGCAATTTTTTCAATGACTTGTGCTTCGCAATTGATATTGGTGCAACGCCAAACAGCTTCATCTTCTGGTTTATAAAGTTCTTCATTACAAACAGGACAAGTCGTTGGAAAAACGATTTCCTGTTCTGTGCCATCCCTTAATTCAGGAAATGATTTTACGATATATGGAATAACATCGCCTGCGCGTTCAATCAATACGGTATCGCCAATCATCAATTGTTTTTCTTTAATAACATCTTCATTAAACATGGATAAGGAAGAAATTGTAACACCACCTACTGCTACAGGTTCGATTTTTGCCACAGGCGTAACACTGCCAGTGCGTCCAACTTGATATTCTACAGTCAATAATTTACTTGTAGCTTGTCGGGCTTTAAATTTAAATGCAATTGCCCATCGAGGATGATGTGAAGTTTGGCCAATTTTTTCTTGCAAATCCAAGCGATTTACTTTGATAACCATACCATCAATTTCATACGGTAGGTTGTCGCGTTTTTGTTCAAATTCTTGTACATAATGAGTAACATCTTCAATGGTTGAAAATGCCTTTGTGTTTTCTAATGAAGTCTTAAAACCCAATGATGCCAAGGACTCTAACATGCCTCTATGGATTTGCATATGAGGATGAGTTGTTTTATTTTCTTGCAAAGAAGTATAACTCACATTATACAAAAAAGCATCTAAATTTCGTTTGGCAACTTCTTTTGGATCTTTAATTCGCAAACTACCACTGGCGGCATTTCGAGCATTAGCCATTGGTTGCTGTCCATCAGCAATGAGTTTATTATTATATTCTTCAAATCGTTTTTTTGTGATTACCACTTCACCTCTTATTTCGACTTGTTTTAAATTGTACTTACTTATTTCAGCTTTAATGGGAAGGGAACGAATTTGTTTTGTGTTCAATGTAATGTCATCGCCTTCAGTTCCGTTGCCTCGTGTAGCACCTCTTGTGAGTATATCATTTTCATAAATTAATGAAATACTTGCTCCGTCAAATTTGGGTTCCACACAATATTCGACGGTTGATTCGCCACTTAATTCTTTGCATTTTCTATCCCAATCAAGCAGGTCTTCTGCATTATAACTATTTTCTAAACTCAACATAGGCACCAAATGAGCAACTGTAGGAAAGCTTGTATTTAGGCCTTTGGCAACACGTTGTGTAGGTGATGTAGGTGTTATAAAAATTGGATTTTGTTCCTCAAATATTTTTAATTTTTTGAATAACATATCATATTCTACATCGGCAAGAATAGGGTTGTCTTGTACATAATATTTCCAATCGGCATATTCAATAATGTCTCTTACAATAGCTAAATCGTCTTCATTTATTTCATTTTTTTGAAAATGTTTTGCTTGCTCTAAAAATAGTTTTTCTTGTTCTATTGAATACATATTGATTATTTATTTTTGCCACGAAGACTCTAAAGCTCGAAGTTACACAAAGAAATTATTTAAGAAAATACATCTGTGATATTCTGTGAAATCTTTTGCGAAGATCAATGTCTATGCTTTTAGTCTTTTATCAATAATTATTTCCTCTTTAGAAATCACTTTTATTTTTTTCTTAAAATTTGGATGCAATGGATTTAGTATAATATTAAATTCTTGTTCTATAATGGATGAAGGAATTTGCAAAGCAATTGTGTTTTTCTTTTCTAAAAATAAATCGCCAATTATTTTGGTAGCATTGATGCTTGGATAAGCATTCCAATTTTTTGGTAATTGCTTTATAGGTATTTTTTCTATTTCATTATCAGGTATTTCTAACGTCAATAAACAAAATCCAGATGGCGCAATTGAGGAAGGTAAATTGGCTAATATTTCTAACATACATAATGCCACAGACTGTGATGTATAAAGCATTTCATGACCAGCAGAATTCCATCTTCCCCCTTCTAAATAGGCTCCATAGCCCGATAAATCATCAATGTATTTGCACTTGCTAATTCTATAAACTATCATTATGAATATACACCGTATTGTATGCGTCCTAAAATGTTTTTAAGCATCGTTATTCCTAATGAAGTGTCTAAAAATTCTTTTGGTTTCTGTTGTCCTAAAGCCAAAATCGGACTATTAATCCATATTTTAAAATTATCTAAGCTGCCTAAAACTTCTATACCAAATTGATACAAATTGTTGAGTTCAATAATTCGTTCACTCTGCTCAATATTTAAGTTTGATTTATCATCATAACGACGCAAGGTTCTTTCAGATACATGTAATATTGTCGACATTTCATCTAACGAAAAGTCCATCATTTGCATCGTTTTATCTAAAGCTTTTTTGGGAACTCCTTTTTTTATTAAATTTAAAATGTCTATTTCAGAATGCGCATTTGATATATAGCCTACTTTTAATGGCATTTGATATGCAATCGCTGCTTCTTCTACTAATGAAGTTGTATCTTCTTTAATTTTATATACTTTACTTTTTGAATTTTTCATTATTTAGGCATTTGACACAAAATTACGGACATTTTTCCAAATAAAAAAATTTTATATCATAAAATTAGTAAGTCGCAACGAAATAATGAACATTCAATTAGCTGTGAAAACATAGGTTATCTGTGGCTTAAAAGTACTTGCCAAGCTTCATCCACTTTTCCTTCTGCTAATAAATTTTTAGCATCTGTGTGAACATCTATTTTAGGAACATAAACAAATGTATTGTCAATTATTGGTGTTGAGGTTACATTCGCTAATTGACCTAAATCATTACCTGTTAAAATATTACTTGTACGAATTTCTACTGGCAAATTATCGACGCCCATTCCTAAATTCAGATTAGGTTTTGGCACTGTAAAAACAGCATTGCCACTGGCTCTGCAATAATAATCACCACCCATTCGAGCGACCAAATCTATTTTATGCGGATCAATTTGTTGTGCTTCGTTTAATACTTCATCGTTGATGTGCATGGCTACCATTTCACAAATAATTAAATTTCCAGCGCCTCCTTCTTGTCCAGTTTCAATGATTTGTTTCACAATACACTCCATATTTACTGGACTTTCTTTCACTAAAAAAGGTTTTACTTTATCCGCTTTTATAGGTGTAAATCCAGCTTTTTCAAATTCAGAAGTTCCTTTTGGATATTCGCAACTTGCCAAACTCATTTGTTGAACCATGGCATAATTGACCATGCTAATTACCACTTCTTTGGTTTCATGACAATTTTCCAGCGTGTGTTTAATGGTATTATCCCTTACCCGTCGAGCTGGAGAAAATATTAATGTAACAGGGTTACTTCCAAACACATTAAAAAAACTAAATGGAGATAAATTGGCATTACCATCACTGTCTATGGTAGAGGCAAAACAGATAGGTCGTGGTGAAACCGAACCTAAAAGATATGCATGCAGTTGTGCCGTTTTAATTGAGCCTGGTGTAATTGTCATAAAAAAGAATAATAATTTTTCAAATTTACAATTATAAATTCTGAATTAATATAAGATCTACTTGTACTTTTGTTTTTTTTAATGATAGAATATAGATGAAAGGTAAAGTAGTAATTATAGGTCCTGCACATCCACTAAGAGGTGGTTTGGCTTCGTTTAATGAGCGAATGGCTAAAGAATTTATGATTGAAGATTACCAAACCTCTATTTATACTTTTTCCTTGCAATACCCATCTTTTTTATTTCCAGGGACCACACAATTTTCTTCTGAACCAGCTCCTTCAACTCTGGATATTCATGTAAAAATAAATTCTATAAACCCTTTAAATTGGATTAAAATAGGATTAGAATTGAAGAAAAAACAACCCGATTTAATAGTCGTTCGATATTGGCTACCCTTTATGGGACCTTGTTTAGGCACTATTTTGAGAATCATAAAACGAAATAAAAAAACAAAAATAGTATGCATTGCCGATAATATTATACCCCATGAAAAACGATTAGGAGATTCTATTTTTACAAAATATTTTATAAAACCCATTGATGCATTTATCACAATGAGTAGCAGTGTTTTAAATGACTTAAAACAATTTACGAACAAACCTGCTCAAGAAATTACACATCCTTTGTATGATAATTTTGGTAATAAAATGGATGCCGATGTCGCAAAAAAACATTTACAAATTCCAATCAACACTAAAATAGTGTTGTTTTTTGGATTTATTCGAAAATACAAAGGACTCGATACATTATTAGAAGCGATCTATATTTTAAAACAACAAGGTTATTTTAAAAACCATTTAATACAATTTTTAATTGCTGGAGAATATTATGAAGATGCAAAACCGTATGAAGATTTAATAGAAAAATATCAAATACAAGAGCAGTTAATCATGCGCACTGAATTTATAGCAGACAGTGATGTGAAATATTTTTTAAGTTGTGCAGATTGTGTTATTCAACCTTATAAAAGTGCTACACAAAGTGGCGTTACTCCTTTGGCTTATCATTTTGAAGTACCTATGATAGTGACAAATGTAGGGGGGTTGCCAAAATTAGTGCCAAATACAATTGGTTTAATTGCAGAACCCAATGCACAATCCATAGCAGAAAAAATAGAAACATTTTTTAAGCAAAATAATTCTATTTACATTTCGAATATACAAGAAGAAAAGAAAAAATATACTTGGAGCAAGTTAATTCAAACAATCATCAATATCATTTAGTACACACCTCATTTCTATTTTAAAATTCAATAAGTTTAGGTTCTCGATTAAGATTTATTTTCTCATTATGTTCTATATTTACACACAAGAATATTATTATGATAGAAAAAATTAAATCAATTATTCAAGCTTCAATAGATACCAAGCAATTATTGTTGGCAAATGAAGATCGTATTCATACCATTAAAGAATGTAGTCTTGTTATCACCGATGCATTTAAAAATGGCAATAAAGTTTTATTTTGTGGAAATGGAGGAAGTGCAGCCGATGCTCAACATTTAGCAGCTGAGTTTAGTGGTCGATTTTACAAAGACAGGGATGCATTGCCAGCTGAGGCATTGCATTGCAACACGTCTTACTTAACAGCCGTTGCAAATGATTATAGCTATGATGTAATTTATTCAAGAATGATAAAAGGCATTGGTCATACGGGTGATGTAATTGTTGGATTATCAACCAGTGGAAATTCAAAAAATATTATTGAGGCTTTTAAAATGGCAAAATTAAAAGGCATGATAACCGTTGGTTTTACTGGAGAAACCGGTGGTGAAATGAAAAATTACAGTGATTATTTAATCAATGTACCGAGTAACGATACGCCTCGTATTCAAGAATCGCACATCATGGTTGGACACATTATTTGTGAAATGGTTGAGCACTTATATTTTTAAAACATGCAGTTAGATTGTATTGTACTAGCCGGTGGCTTAGGCACTCGTTTACAAAGTGTGGTATCAGAAAAACCAAAATGTTTGGCTGATATCAATGGCAAACCATTTTTATTTTACTTAGCCAAACAATTGCAACAATTTGCTATTCGAAAACTTATTTTTTCGGTAGGATATAAAAAAGAAATGATCAAAGACTATGTTGAAAAGCATGCGAAAGAATTTCCTTTTGAAATTATTTTTGCTGAAGAAGAAGAGCCTTTAGGAACTGGTGGTGCGGTTTTAAATGCACTACAATATTCTGATACAGAAGATTTTTTGGTAATGAACGGTGATACTTTTTTCAATGTTAATTTGAATGATTTATATACATTTCAAAAATCAAAAATGGCAGATTGCACATTGGGTTTAAAACCTATGCAAAATACCGATCGATATGGTTTAGTGAGAATAAATGCCGATGATGAAATAGAATCTTTTGAAGAAAAAAAAGAAAATACAACTGGTTTAATCAATGGAGGCATTTATTGTGTGTTTAGAAAAACATTTGAAAACATTCCTTTTGAAAAAAAATTCTCTTTTGAAAAAGACTTTTTAGAAAAATTTATTACTGAAAGAAATATGGTTGGCTTTGTTCAAAATGCATATTTTATTGACATTGGCGTTCCGGATGATTATGCAAAAGCGCAACATGATTTTTTAAATTATACTCAACTCTAAACAAAAATAGGATTCAAATTGAATCCTATTTTTTTGTTTTTTGTATTATCAAATATTATTTTTTCAATGCTAAAATTGAAAAATCGGTATCTACTTTTCGTATCGTATTCGACAAATGTCCTAATCCATCAATAGCCATTTCTACCACATCGCCTTCTTTTAACCATTGTACTTTATAGTTAGGATCATTTAATAAACCAGTTCCGTTTAATTCTAATAAACAACCAGTACCTACCGTTCCACTTCCAATTACATCGCCAGGCAAAATATCAACGCCATACGCACAACGCTCTAAAATTTCAGCAAATGTCCAATCCATAGACGAAACATTTCCTTCACTCAACAATTCGCCATTTACCCAACATTTCATGCCTAAATTATAACTATTTCCAACATGATTTTCTTTGCAAGGCACTTTTAAATGTTCCAATTCGTCTGGTGTAACTAATATCGGTCCAATTACGGTTGAAAAATCTTTTCCTTTTGCTGGTCCTAAATTTAATAACATTTCTTCCATTTGCAACGTTCTTGCACTCATGTCATTCATAATCATATAACCACCAATATAATCATCTGCTTCAGCTGCTTTAATATTTCTTCCTTTTTTAGAAACAACAATGGCTACTTCCAATTCAAAATCTAATTTTTGAAAATGATCAGGCATACAAACAATATCACCAGGGCCTTGAATAGCATTGTGATTTGTAAAATAAAATATTGGATATTGATCAAACTCTGCAATCATATCAACCTTACGATTGCGACGTGCTGCAGCTACATGCTGACGAAATGCATATCCATCTCTACAACTTGTAGGATTTGGAACTGGCGCCATAATGCAAGCTTCGTTGTAATCAATTGCTTGTTGGGTTGTGGTTGATTTTAGTGCTTGTTCTAATGTCTTTAATAATGCAATGTTTGAATCCCAATTTTCCAATACTTCTTTCATCGTTTTTGGATATTGAGCGCCTGCATCTTGCGCATTGTATATTTTATTGTCGATAAGAATCGCTAATTTTTCTATGCCATTATGATTGTGTGTTACTAACTTCATTATTTTAAATTTGAGTACAAAAGTAAATTTAATGTGCCAATATGCCAATTGTTTAATGTGCCGATTGCCTTCTATTCATTTCTTTGTTGAAGAAACTTTTTGCAGTTGACGTGTGCGACGCAATTGCGATGAAAAATATAACTGTCGATGGTTTCAAAAAATGTATTTTTATTAATTGAGAAAAGATTTTACTTTTATCGCATGGTACATCATATAGCAAAAACAAATTCATTGGTAAACACTTGGGTTAATGAACTTCGTAATGTGGACGTGCAAAACGACCGTATGCGTTTTAAAAGAAACATGGAACGTATAGGCGAAGTAGCTGCGTATGAAATCAGTAAAACATTATCTTATAAAGATGTTGACGTGGCCACTCCATTGGGAGTTTATGCTGGAAAAGCATTGGAGCAAGAGCCCGTAATCGTAACGATATTACGTGCTGGTATACCATTATATCAAGGAATGATTAATTATTTCGACAAAGCGGACAGTGGTTTTGTGGCGGCTTACCGAAAACATAAACCAGATGATAGTTTTGAAATTAATCAAGAATATGTAGTGTGCCCCAATTTAAATGGCAGAACGTTAATTATTGCTGATCCAATGTTGGCTACGGGTGCTTCTTTAATTATGGCCTTGGAAGAATTATACGATTATGGACGACCTAAAGAAGTGCACGTAGTGGTTGCTATTGCTTGCACTGAAGGGATAGGTGCTATCCGTAATAAGTTTCCTGATTTTACCATTTGGGCTGCTGATATTGATGAGGAATTGACTTCTAAAGGGTATATTGTTCCAGGATTAGGCGATGCTGGTGATTTATCTTTTGGTAGCAAAATGCAATTTTAATTGCGCTAGTCAAAATGCATTGTTCTATTTTATTTAGAAACTGAATAGATTTTTATATGTTTATAAAATAAGCGTAGGTGAAAGTGTAAGTTTAAGCATTTACTAGCTGTTGTATTTTTTCAAAATCTCATCTACTCTTTTTTCTATTTCTATGTCTTTGACTAAAGCAGGGGCATGGTGTGGTTTTATTCTTGCATCCAAAATCATAGGGCCTTTGCAACCCCAATGTTTGTTTTCGGTAAATGCTGCTATTCCATGAATATCATGCGATGGATTACAACGAGTAAAAGCTACCCACACAAAATTATTAATTGTTTGAGCTGTAAAATCGGCATCGTCACAAACAATAATCAATGGAATTTCAGTTAATTCATCAAGATTTAATATTAATTCTTCATTCAATAAGTCCATCTCTTTTATTGCATCTTGATGAGCATTGTATTTATTTAATTGCAAAGCAACTACACCAGGCATGATCAAGTTCGTTTTCCATTCATTCAAACAAGCTGGAATTTGGGTTGCTAAGGTTCGTTTCACATCGCCATAGGCTGCAATCACCACTTTGCTTCCTGTGTTTAATCCATCGCCCGAATAATCGAGCGTATCCATACTGGTTTTAGTATAAAAATGAATGTCTCGAGTTAAATTGATTCGTTCTAAAATATATTGAAAATAAGATACAATATTGTGCGTGGACAGTTGATTGGTTTCATCAGCAGTAATAAACAAAAACTTAGCTAAACTTAATTGCCCTGTTCCTAAAGCATGGTTGGCTATCGTTAAAATTTCTGCCGGTTGTTTTGTTTGGTTGTATGGAGTGTATCGTTCGCTTCCAATGGCTAATAATAATGGATGAACACCTGCTGCATCCACTGCATGCACTTCTTTTAAACCCGGAATTTCATGTTTCAGGGCATTGCCTGTCATTTCATGAATGAGTTGCCCAAAACTGGTATCTTCTTGCGGAGGACGACCAACTACCGTAAAAGCCCATATCGCATTTTTTTTAGCATACACTTTATGCACTTTCATTACAGGAAAATCATGTTTCAAGCTATAATATCCTAAATGATCTCCAAATGGGCCTTCTGGCTTTACTTCATTCGGAAACACGTCCCCTGTTATCACAAAATCGGCATCGGTGCTCACACAAAATCCATCTTCATAACAATATCTAAACCTACGATTGCCTAATACTCCTGCAAAAGTCATTTCGCTAATTCCTTCGGGCAAGGGCATTACAGCCGAAACCGAATGAGCTGGAGGACCACCTACAAAACAACTCACTTTCAAGGGCACTCCTTTTTTATTGGCATTGGTTTGATGTACACCAATGCCTCTATGCAATTGATAGTGCAAGCCAATTTCTTTATTTAATGTATACTCGTTTCCATTGAGTTGAATGCGATACATTCCTAAATTTGATTTCATAATCCCTGGTGCATCCACATCTTCCGAATATACTTGTGGCAATGTGACAAAAGCGCCACCATCCATTTTCCAATGATGAATTAATGGTAAATCTGAAATCGAAATTTCTTCATACAAAACAGGCTTCATTAAGGGATTTTTCATAGGCAAAGCCTTCAAAGCAGCCATGCCTGTTTTAAAATTTTTTAGAGGATTTTTTATTGCCTTAATCGGATCATTTTTTACCTCTATTAAATCTTGAACTTGCTTTAAGGTATCTCTAAAAATGAATTTGCTTCTTTCTAATGTCCCAAATATATTAGAGGCGCATCTAAACTTTGTTCCTTTTACATTTTCAAATAGCAATGCTGGACCACCTTGTTCATATACTCTTAAATGAATGGCTGCCATTTCCAAATAGGGATCAACTTCTTCTTTAATACGCAGTAAATGTCCATGTTTTTCTAAATCTAACAAGCAACTTTCAAGAGAGGTGTAACTCATACTGCAAATATAGTTGTTAGTTTTTAGTTGTAAGTGGTCGGTTAGTTTTGATTATTGATAGGGTATTTTTTAAAACAATTCATAATTTTAGAATTATTATCCTAATTCATCTTACTCCAAATATGAATCAACTATTTAGGAAATGAGGATATTTCCAGTCATTTCACTTGGAATTGCAATGCCCATTCTGTGCAAAACAGTGGGTGCTAAATCGCCTAATTTTCCATTTTTTACTTCGCCTACATAATCATTTGAAATTACAAATAATGGAACAGGATTCAGCGTATGCGCTGTATTGGGCGTACCGTCCTCATTGATCATGTAATCACTGTTGCCATGATCAGCAGTTAAGAAAATAGTATACTCTTGCGTTAAGGCTTCTGTTACAATTTTTTCTACACAAGCATCTACCGTTTCCACCGCTTTTATCACTGCTTCCCAAACGCCTGTATGGCCAACCATGTCTGCATTTGCAAAATTTAAAACAATAAAGTCTGCCGTTTGGTTTTTGATTTCTGGTAAAATTAATTCAGTTAACTGTTGGGCACTCATTTCGGGCTTTAAGTCATAAGTAGCTACATCTTTGGGAGATGGAGCCATTAACCGTTTTTCACCAATAAATTCTTTTTCTCGTCCACCACTAAAAAAGAAGGTTACATGAGGATATTTTTCAGTTTCTGCAATTCTAATTTGAGTTTTATTATTGGCTTCTAAAACTTCGCCTATTGTATTTTTTAAATCATCGTTTCTAAAAACAACCTGCACATTTTTAAAATTTTTATTGTACTCCGTTAAGGTGGTATAAAATAAATTTAACGGTGCCATATTTTGTTCATGAAAAACTTGTTGAGTTAAAACTTCCGTAATTTCTCTACATCGATCTGTTCTGAAATTAAAACATAAAACAGCATCGCTATCTTGAATAGTGGCTATAGGATTTCCAGCATCATTAACTGCAATAATTGGTTTAAGAAACTCATCGGTAATGTTTTCAGTGTATGCTGCTTCCATTGAAGCGATTATGTCTGTAGATTTTTCGCCTACTCCGTGCACTAAAGCATCATAAGCTAATTTTACTCTATCCCAGCGCTTATCTCTATCCATTGCATAGTATCTTCCAGTAACACTGGCTATTTTACCAACACTTGTTTTTAAGTGTGCTTCTAGTTCTTTCACATACCCTAATCCGCTTTTTGGATCCGTATCTCTACCATCAGTAAACACATGAATGACCACATTAACTAATTTTTTATTTTGACAGATATCACAAATAGATTTTAGATGATTGATGTGAGAATGGACGCCTCCATCACTCAATAAACCGATTAAATGAAGTGTTTTATTATTTTCTAAACAGTAATTAATTGTGGCATTAAACGCTTCATTTTGTGCTAATTCTCCCGATTTTATGGCTACATTAATTCTCTGTAACTCTTGATATACAATGCGTCCAGCACCTATATTCAAATGACCTACTTCACTATTTCCCATTTGGCCATTTGGCAAACCCACAGCCTCACCACAAGTAATAAGTTCTGCATTGGGGTATTTGTGATATAATGATTTTACAAATGGAACATTGGCATGCTGAATTGCGTCTGAAGAATAAATTTTACCATGTCCCCAGCCATCCATTATGATAATCATGCTCTTTTTTGTCATAAATGCAAAATTATGAAATATATTTACACTTTAGACAATTCATAACTAGTTAATAAACTTGAAGTTACAAGCAAAAATATTTTCTGACCTACTAATCCGAAAAGTTTTTCTGATGGTTTTACTACTTGTTTTTTTGCAAGCAAATTTATATTCTCAGGATTATTTGAGTACAATTTCAACTGCGATGAAACAAGGGGACACAAGATCTATTGCTATATATTTCGACAATACCATTGATCTAACTTTTTCAGATAACACGAATACCTATTCTAAAAAACAGGCA
Organism: Chitinophagaceae bacterium; assembly: GCA_044353665.1. Lineage (GTDB taxonomy): Bacteria > Bacteroidota > Bacteroidia > Chitinophagales > Chitinophagaceae > OLB11. The sequence continues at coordinate 38,419 of JBILBN010000010.1, forward strand.
TTAGTTATCATTCAAAATTTCTTTAATAAAATTGAACCCAAAGATTATATCCCACAGCAAAGAGGAAAATCTCAAAGTAACAATACTAAATTTAATATCGGAAGCCTTTATACTTCAAACGGAATTTATAAAGTTTATATGTTATTTATTGTCAAAAAAGGTGTTTATTTCTTAAAAGAACTCCGTTTCGAAAAGTAATCCTGCTTTTTTGCTTTCCTTTTTTTACTTTTGAAAAATGGATTTTAACTCATTTATTAAAACGGCTTTAGAAGAAGATGTTCGAGATGGCGACCACTCCACTTTATGCTGCATTCCTGCAGATAAAAAAGGCAAAGCAATTCTGAAAATAAAGGAAAAAGGCATTTTGGCAGGAATCGATGTGGCTAAAGAAATTTTTCTTTTTATGGAGCCTGCGGCAGAAATGACAATTTATAAAAAGGATGGCGAAGAAGTAAATATTGGAGATATTGCCTTTGAAGTAATTGCATCTATTCATACTATTTTAAAAGCAGAACGTTTGGTTTTAAATATCATGCAGCGAATGGGAGGAATTGCGACACTCACTCATATTTATGCCAATAAAATAAAAAATTATCCAACTCAAATTTTAGATACCAGAAAAACAACACCTAACTTTCGTTGGTTTGAAAAACGAGCTGTAGTCATTGGTGGTGGACAAAATCACAGAATGGGTTTATATGATATGATCATGCTTAAAGATAATCACATTGATTACTGTGGCGGCATTGAAAAGGCCATTGAAAAAGCAAATGAATATTTGAAAGAAAACAATTTAAATATTCCCATTGAAGTGGAAACAAGAAGCATAGATGACGTAAAAAAAGTAGTAGCCGTTGGAAATGTTCAACGCATCATGTTAGATAATTTTACACCAGAAAAAATAGTAGAAGCACTAAAAATAATTGATAAAAAGTTTGAAACTGAAGCAAGTGGTGGAATCAATTTAGAAACCATTGAATCATTTGCAAAAACAGGGGTAGATTTTATATCTGTAGGTTCTATTATACATCATGCAGTTAGTATGGATATTAGTTTAAAAGCCGTTATTGTTTAATGCACGATTTATTTGTTTTTATTGTCAATGCTCGAATAGGAGGAAAACGAATTGCTGAACTTACCCAAGCAATACAATATACATTTGGTGTAAATGGCTACAAAATTTTTCAAACAGAATATGGTGGCCATGCAAAGGATTTAGCAATACAATTAGTAAATGAAGGTATTCAAAACATAGTTGCTGTGGGTGGAGATGGAACCGTGAATGAAATCATTCAAGTTTTGGCAAAAAAAAATATTACACTAGGTATTATACCTACTGGCTCCGGCAATGGCTTGGCACGTCATTGTAAAATTCCATTGAAGATGAATGAGGCTGTAGCATTATTAAAAACGGGCAAACGGGCTCTTATCGATTTGGGGAAAATAAATGATGTTTATTTTATAAGCAATGCAGGTGTTGGTTTTGATGCTGTAGTTTGTAATGCGATTAAACAAAGCAAAAGCAGAGGATTGAAAATGTATGTAAGAAAAGTAATTCAACATTATTTTACATACAAAGCAGATACTTATACCATTCATATTGATGGAAAAGAATTTAAACAAAAAGCATTTTTTATGAATGTAGCCAATGGAAAAGAATTTGGTTATGGTTTTGAAATTGCACCAAATGCAACGTTACAAGATGGCATGTTGGACATGATTATCGTCAAATCAATTAATCCATTGAATGGTTTTAAATTTGTGGTTGATGGTTGGCGAAAAAAGTTAGCTACAAACAAAAATTGTATTTATCAACGAGCAAAAAAAATACGTATTGAAGGAGAACAATTAATTTATTTTCAAGCAGATGGCGATGCACATAATTGCAATACTATTTGCGAAATAGAAGTGCATGAAAATGCTTTACAAATTATTGTACCTCCATTATTACATTTATTATAGAAAAAAGAAAAAATGAGTAAAAAAAAAATTGATACCAGTGGATTAGTTTATTCTACAGATCCCAATTTCTCTGTTGAGGAAGAACAGGAAGAGCAAGAAACATTGTCCATTTCTCAACAAAAATTAAAAGTAAAATTAGATACAAAACAACGTGCTGGAAAAGTGGTAACGTTAGTTGAGGGTTTTGTAGGCACGCAATCTGATCTAGAAAATTTAGGCAAACAATTGAAAACTAAATGTGGAACAGGAGGCTCTGCAAAAGATGGACAAATTATTATTCAAGGCCAATATAAAATAAAAGTGATTGAAATCTTACAAAAAATGGGTTACTCCGTAAAATAAAAATATGAAATTAAATAAAATTTTTCTTGTTATAGTTGCCTTACTAATTACAAGTGTGGCTTGCAAGCATAAAGCAACATATTACAATGGTGAAAGCATGGCAAACTATCCTGAGATGGAATTAATTTGGAAAGAAAATTTTGAGCATTTTGATAGAGGTCCTGAAACCTACAAATTAGTTACGATAGAAAATAACAAAAAAGATACCACATTTGTTCACCCTGATCATATTGATTGGAACGAATGGAAAGGCCCTTTAGTAACAACAAATATTCATAAAAAAGAATTTGATAAGCAATATAAAATTGACATGTTTAGTGATACGCTTTCAAACACAATGACCATTTTATATTCTTCTCTTAATTTGCAAAACCCAACGAATAACATGAGCATAGTTTCTAATGCTATGGACAATTCTATTTCATCTGTTTTTGTAAATTATGTTGATGCCGGTTTTTTCTCATCAACTTCTTACAAATTATTATATGTAAATGGCGTTTCCATACAAGTGCAAGAAACGATCAAAAAACCATTTTCAAAATTGAAAAAAAGAATTAGAACCTTGTATTTTAATTAAAAATATTTATGATTTCAGTTGGCGAAGGGAAAAAATTAATTCAAGAAACAATTTCTAATGAGAATACAATTGAAATAGAAATCAGCAATGCTGTTGGATACGCATTAGCGAATGATATTTTTGCACCTATCCATTTTCCTTCGTTTCGTCAATCTGCAATGGATGGTTACGCAATTTGTTATGAAGATTTTTTATTGTCTAAAACATTTATTGTTCAAGATGAAATACAAGCTGGAGACAATTCAACTATTCTTTTAGAAAAAGGAAAAGCGATAAGAATTTTTACGGGTGCTAAAGTGCCTGATGGCGCAGATACGGTGGTGCAACAAGAAGCCACTGAAGAAATTTCAACTATAAAAAATCCAAATTCCAAAACGATCAACATACAACTTGCCACTTTCAACTCTAATATAAGAAGTGTGGGTTCTCAATGCAAACACAATGATTTAATTTTAAAAAAAGGAACTACTGTTCAAGCAGGAACAATTTCATTATTAGCGAATTTGGGAATTGAAAAAATAAATGTTTTTCAAAAGCCAAGAATTTGTATTTTAAATACTGGAAAAGAATTGTTGAAATTGGGTGAGCCTTTGCAAGATGGAAAAGTATTTGAAAGTAATTCGTTTAGTTTGGTGCATGTACTCAAACAAATGCACATAGATATTACAGCAATTTCTTGGGTTGACGATGATTTAGAAAAAACAATAAAGGCTGTTGAACAAGCATTACTTCAAAGTGATTTTTTATTAGTTACAGGTGGTGTTTCTGTTGGTGATTATGATTTTGTTTTAGAATCACTAAAACAAAATAATGTGGAAATAATATTTCACAAATTAAAACAAAAACCTGGAAAGCCTTTGTTGTTTGGCAAACAAGAAAATAAATATATTTTTGGTTTACCAGGAAATCCAGCTTCGGTGCTCACTTGTTTTTATCAATATGTTTATCCTGCATTGCGCCAATATATTGGATTTTCTGCTGTTGATTTATTAAAAATAAATTTACCTATTTCAAATAGTTATTCTAAAAAAGCAGGATTGTCCCATTTTTTAAAAGCAATTGTCCATGAAGATTCTGTTGAAATTTTAGACCATCAAGAGTCATACAAAATGAATTCATTTGCTATAGCGAATGCTTTAGTTGAAATTCACGCCGACAAAGAGTTAGTTGAAAAAGGTGAATTAGTGAAAGTATATGTTCTTCCTAATTAGCCTCCCTGCCCTTTAAAGGAGGTTCTAAAAATCTTACTTTTTTGTTCTATGACTTTATGCTTTCTTTGTGTTTTCGTGGCAAAATGGAAATTTATTTTTACATATTACTATTTATTATTGCACTCCTATATGCAAGTGTTGGTCATGGAGGTGCATCAGGATATTTAGCATTAATGGGCATTTGGGGTATATCACAAGTGACAGCCAAGCCAGTTGCTTTAACTTTAAATTGTGTTGTTTCATTCATCGCATTTGTTTCATTTTACAAAAAAGGTTATTTTAATTGGAAGCTTTTTTTATTCCTCATATTAGGTTCAATTCCATTTGCTTATTTAGGCGGTTCGTTTTCAATTTCAGATAAATATTATAAAATAATTTTAGGTGTCCTTTTATTCATTACGTCTATTCGGTTTTTTATTCCTCAAAAAGAAAATGAAAAAATCGCAGAACCAAACTATGTTTATCTAATTTTTTCAGGCGCTGTTATTGGTTTCGTTTCAGGTTTAATTGGTATAGGTGGTGGCATTATTTTATCGCCATTTTTATTATTAATGAAATGGAGTGATATTAAAACTACATCAGGCATTAGTGCCCTGTTTATTTTTGTCAATTCCATTGCAGGCCTTTTTGCTTTATTTCAAAAAGGTTTTACGTACTCTTCTGAAATGATTGTAATGGCTTCCATTACCATTATAGGTGGTGTAATTGGTTCAATTATTGGTTCTCATTTTGTAACAAACGCTATGCTAAAAAAAGTATTGGCTTTTGTGTTGATAGTGGCTTCAATTAAATTAATTTTGGTGTAAATAAAAAACACAACCTGCAATTTATCCATATATTTTGTGGTTGTAATCGTAAAATATCCGTATAGATTGTTGATTTAAAATGAAAGAAAATATAAACATATACATTTTAGCTGGTGGCAAAAGCTCAAGAATGGTTACTGACAAGGCCACTAAAATGTTTCATGGAAAGCAAATGATTGAGCATGTGTTAGATGTTATTAAAAATATTTCATTGAATATTTTTATTTTATCCAATCACAAAGAACATGAACAATTTGGTTATGAATGCATTATTGATGAGATAAATGAATGTGGACCTGCAAGTGGAATTGATGCTATGTTACATCACACCAATCAAGAAAATAATTTTATTGTGAGCTGTGATATGCCTTTCATTGATGAAGTTTCAATACGAAAAATAATTTTAGCATCAGAAAATTTTGACATCACTATTCCAATGCTTAATAATTATCCTGAAGCGTTAATTGGTGTTTATCATAAATCATGTAAAGAACTTTGGAGAAAGGAATTATTAAAAAACGAACGGAAACTAAGCACGCTTATCAATCATTTTAAAACGAATTATGTAGATGGAAATGAATTACAAAAACAAAATCCATTATTGTTTAGTAATTTTAATTCGTTGAAAGATATTGAAGCACATGAGCAATAAAATTAAAATAAAACTATTCGGCAATTTGTCGGAGTTAGTCAATACACATGAAATATTGATTGATTTTAAATCGACATTTTTCGAATTAAAAGCTGAATTATTTTTACAATTTCCCATGTTTGAAAACAAAGAATTTGTTTTTGCAATTGACCAAAAATTAATTCACGAAAATATACTCATTAATCAAAATGCTGAAATAGCTTTGTTACCTCCCTTTTCGGGTGGATAAATTTCCCTCTTGAGAGGGGATTAAGGGGTGTGTAAAATTATGACTGACAATTATTTACGATTTCAACGACAAACAATACTTCCAAATTTTGGAGATGAGGCTCAACAAAAATTGTTGAACAGTAAGGTATTGGTTATAGGTGCTGGCGGTTTAGGTTGTCCTTGTTTACAATATTTAGTGTCGTGTGGCATTGGTACAATTGGCATTGTGGATGGCGACATAATAGATATTTCAAATCTTCAACGTCAAATTTTGTTTACAACGAACGACATTGGAAAAAATAAATCTATCAAAGCAAAAGAAAAATTAAAAGATATACATCCGTCAACGAAAATTGAATCATTTCCTTTTTTTATAGATGAAAAAAATGCCAATAATTTAATACCAAAATATGATGTTGTTGTAGATTGTACGGATGATTTTAAAACAAGGTATTTAATTAATGATGTTTGTGCTGAATTGTCAACACCTTTAATTTTTGGTGCTAATTTTCAGTTTGAAGGACAGCTTGCTGTTTTTAAAATGGACGAATCTATGATTAATTTAAGAGACATATTTCCAACACCGCCCACGCAAGCCATGCGTTGTGAAGATGCTGGAGCATTGGGCGCTGTGTTAGGTATTTTGGCCTCTTTACAAGCATTAGAAACAATCAAATTAATTACTGAACAAAAAGATGGTTTGAATAATGAAATCTTGTATTTAAACTTAATGAAATATGAAATGTTAAAAATTAAAATCTCCAAAAAGATGTCCGATGTTAGATATCCGATGTCAGGAAATACAATTATTAATTTGAGTGTAGAAGAATTTATAGGAAAAATAAATAATCCGTTGGTTCAACTTATTGATGTGAGAAATGAAATTGAAATTCCTAAAGTCGATTTTAAATGTATACAAATTCCTTTACCCATCTTAAAAGAAAATATTCATTTATTAAATAAAGAAAAAGAAATTGTGTTGTTTTGCCATATTGGCGTGCGAAGTTTAGAAGCATTAGAACTATTACAAGATGAATTCGATTTTCAGCATGTATCTCATTTAAAAGGTGGCATTATGAAATATTTTTCGATGAAATAAAAATAAAATGTATGCGTGATAAAAAACCAAAACAAGTTTTAATGCAAGGTGCTATTTCACCAGAATTTATTGGCAACAGCATTGCTAAACATCAATCTAAAAAAGACATTGGTGCGCATAGTATTTTTTTAGGACAAGTAAGAAATGATTTAATTGATAATAAAGAAGTAATCGCCATTGATTATTCTTGCTATGAAGAGATGGCTAATTCCATTTTTCATTCAATACGTGAAGCGCTGTTTCAAAAATACAACTTGACATGTATGCACATTTATCACAGTGTTGGAATTGTAAAGTCTGGAGAAATATGTTTGTTTGTTTTCACGTCATCACCACATAGAAAAGATGCCATTGATGCTTGCGAAGAAATTGTTGAGCGAATAAAAATAGAAGCGCCTGTTTGGGGCAAAGAAATGTTTAATGATGAAGAAGGTGTTTGGAAAGTGAATACTTAAATAAAAAAATCCATCTCAAACAACCAACATCAAAAATCGAACACTATCTTTGTCAAAATCTAAAAATTCATGCTTCCAAAATACAAAAGAGTACTACTAAAATTATCTGGTGAAAGTTTAATGGGTGATAAAAGCTTCGGTTTAGATCCACAAATGTTATTGCAATATGCGATGGATATTAAATCAATTACCGATTTAGGCGTTCAAGTAGCATTGGTTATTGGAGGTGGGAACATTTATCGTGGCATGAATGAAAAAGAAACAGGCATTGAACGTGCACAAGGCGACTATATGGGCATGTTAGCAACCGTTATTAATGGTGTGGCTATGCAGAGCATGCTGGAAAAAGTAGGCGTTCAAACTCGTTTGCAAAGTGCCATTAAAATGGATCAAGTGGCAGAGCCATATATTCGCAGAAAAGCCTTGCGCCATTTAGAAAAAGGACGTGTGGTTATTTTTGGAGCAGGCACTGGTAATCCTTATTTCACTACCGACACAGCAGGTTCTCTTCGTGCAGTAGAAATGAGTGCCGATGCTATTTTAAAAGGCACTCGTGTGGACGGAATTTATGATGCAGACCCCGAAAAAAATCCGAACGCAGTTAAATTTTCTGACATCACTTTTAATGAAGCCATCAGCAAAAACTTAAAAGTTATGGATATGACGGCTTTCACACTTTGCCAAGAAAATAAAATGCCCATCATTGTATTTGATATGAATACCGCAGGTAATTTATTGCGCATTATTGCAGGAGAATCTATAGGAACCGTTGTAAAAGATTAGTTTTTTATTTTTTTCGGCTCTTATTCCGCTATTCTAAAGTGGCACCCTTTAACGAACTAATTATTTTCAGCTTGTCAATTTCACATTGATCATTTGCAATTCATAATTGAATCCCTATCTTGTTATCACATAATAGATAACATAAAACCATCCACAAACAGCATGAAAAATTGCCCAAAGAACTGATTTATTTCTACTCCACGAAGCGACTATAGCAATAATAGTACCTATCCCAATTCCACTAATCGAAACTGATTTATCTAAAAAAGGTGCTGCGTCATTTGCAAATAATGGACAAGAAATTGAAACCATTAAAAGAATTAATACGAATATATTTTTCATAGTTTAAATATATAATTATTTCACAACTATTTGTTCAAAAAAAATCCCACACTTTACAGTATGGGATTTTTTTATTTCCTAATATCGGACATAGAACATCCGAGATCGTTTATTTTTTAAATTGAGCGATTAAGCTTTCAGCCAATACAGTCATTTTAGCAATTCCTTCTTCAGGTAAATTTCCTTTTTTGAATTCAGCTAATAAATCAGCATGCTTGTTTTCCATTTCCATCATGAATGCATCTTCAAATTGTTTCATATTTTTAACAGGCACTTGATTTAATAAACCATTTGTTCCTAAATAAATGATTGCAACTTGTTTTTCTACAGAATATGGAGAAAACTGACCTTGTTTCAAAATCTCTACGTTACGAGCTCCTTTATCTAAAATATTTTTAGTAGCAGCATCTAAGTCACCACCAAATTTAGAAAAAGCCTCCATTTCTCGGTAAAGTGCTTGGTCTAATTTTAACGTACCAGCTACTTTTTTCATGGATTTAATTTGAGCAGAACCTCCCACACGAGATACCGAAATACCTACGTTAATTGCAGGACGAATACCAGCATTAAATAAATTCGACTCCAAAAATATTTGTCCGTCAGTGATTGAGATTACGTTTGTTGGAATATATGCAGATACGTCACCAGCTTGTGTTTCAATAATTGGTAAAGCTGTTAACGAACCTCCACCTTTTACCAAATGTTTAATAGATGGTGGTAAATCATTCATATTTTTAGCAATATCATCCTTACCAACTACTTTTGCAGCACGCTCTAATAAACGACTGTGTAAGTAGAATACGTCTCCAGGATACGCCTCACGTCCTGGTGGACGACGTAACAATAAAGACACCTCACGATAAGCTACCGCTTGTTTAGATAAATCATCATAAACAATTAATGCTGGACGACCAGTATCACGGAAAAACTCACCAATTGCAGCTCCAGCAAACGGTGCATAAAACTGTAATGGAGCAGGATCAGCAGCAGTTGCAGCCACAATAATTGTGTACTCCATAGCTCCATTATCCGATAATGTTTTCATTACTTGAGCTACTGTTGATGCTTTTTGTCCAATCGCAACATAGATACAATAAACTGGTTTTCCAGCTTTAAAAAATTCTTTTTGATTGATGATAGTATCAATACAAATAGCAGATTTACCTGTTTGACGGTCACCGATAACCAACTCACGTTGTCCACGACCTACTGGAATCATTGCATCAATTGCTTTAATACCTGTTTGTAATGGTTCTTTTACTGGCTCTCTAAAAATAACCCCTGGTGCTTTACGCTCTAAAGGCATTTCATATAATTCGCCTGTCAAAGGTCCTTTACCATCGATTGGTTCGCCCAATGTATTTACCACACGACCTAACATTCCTTCACCTACTTTAATCGAGGCAATACGGTTTGTACGACGTACTTTATTTCCTTCTTTAATCCCCTTACCTTCACCCATCAATACTACACCTACATTGTCTTCCTCAAGGTTTAAGGCAATCGCTTGAACACCATTTTCGAACTCAACAAGCTCACCAGAGCTAACTCCGTTTAAGCCGTAAATACGAGCGATACCATCTCCTACTTGCAATACCGTTCCTACTTCTTCTAGTTCTGCACTTGAATTGAAGTTTCCTAGTTGCTGACGTAGGATTGCTGAAATTTCATCTGGTTTTATACTTACCATTTTATTAATGTTTAATTGTTAATGTTAAATTTTAATTTTCTTTTTACTGCGTACTATTGACTATCTGATATCTGGAACGTAAACATTCGTTAAGAATTGTTTTTTGATATCGTTTAAGTCTCTTAAAATACTTGCGTCAAATAAGTTATTGTTTGCTTCCAAAATAAATCCACCAATTAAGCTTGGATTAACTTTTGTTTTCAAGTCAATCGTGCCTGTAAATTGTTTTTGAATACTTTGAATTAATGTGTTTTTCATTTCTTCATCTATTGGTTCAGATGTAGTTAGTAAAACCTCATTAATGTTGTTGTGTTTTTTATATTGGCTAATAAATGTTGAAATAATTTCTGGTAGAAAAAATTCTCTTCCTTTATTAATAATCAAATTAATGAATTTAAAGGTGACATCATCTACTTTGCCTTCCATAATTGCTTTTACAACATTTTGTTTTGTAGAAGCGGTGACAATTGGGCTTTTCATCATCGAAACAAAATCTTTACTGTCATTGCAAACAGCATCTAAACCCAACATAT
>JBILBN010000055.1:0-15840 GCA_044353665.1 Chitinophagaceae bacterium
TAACATCAAATGGAATTAAAGTTTTTGTGGTAGAAAATCATAAATTACCTGTAGTTAATTACTCAATTGATTTAGATATTAGACCAGAGTTGCAAGGCAATATGGCTGGTTTTCAAGATCTCGTGGGCGAACTTTTAAAAGCAGGAACTAAAACTAAATCGAAAGATGAATTTAATGCACAACTAGACCAATTAGGTGCTCGACTTTCAATTGGCAGTGATGGTATTTTTATGCAAAGTTTAAAAAAGAATTCTGATAAATTATTAGCATTAGCCAGTGAAGTTTTAACTGCACCTAATTTTTCTCAAGCAGAATTAGACCGTTTGAAAAAACAATCAAAATCGGGTTTGCAAAGTGAAATGGATGATCCTGAAGCAATGAGCAAAAACATTACAAGCATTTTAAACTATGGTAAAAATCATCCTTATGGGGAAGTAACTACATTAAAATCAATTGATGCCGTTACCTTAGAAAGATGTAAAAAATATTTTGATACTTATTTTCGTCCGAATGTTGCTTACATGGCTATTGTAGGTGATGTCACTGTAGAGGAAGCAAAAGCACAAGTTGAAAAACATTTTGCTAAATGGCAAAAGAAAGAGGTTCCTCGTGCTACCTATCCAACGCCAAAGCCTACTAAAGGGGCTTCTGTTGCTATTGTTAATAAAACAGGTGCCGTACAAAGTGTAATAGATGTTACCTATCCTATAGATATGAAACAAGGAAATCCTGACGAAATAAAATTAAAAGTTGCCAACGGAATTTTAGGTGGTGGAATGACGGGTCGTTTGTTTCTAAATTTACGTGAAACACATGCTTGGACTTACGGTTCTTATTCATCTTTTAGAACGGATGAATTAACCAATGCAGGAAGTTTTTCAGCTACATCAAACAGCACAACTTCTGCCAGTGATAGTTCTGTTGCAGAAATTTTGAAAGAAATGGAAAAGTTAAGAACAGTGCCAGTAAGCAATGAAGAGTTAGAAGGATTTAAAAACTATATGGCAGGAACCTTTGCATTGGGCTTAGAAGATCCAAAAACATTAGCTCGTTACGCAATCAACGAAAAAAAATATAATATGCCGGCTGGTTATTATAAAAATTATTTAAAAAATGTGGAAGCCGTTACTGCACAAGATGTAATGACAGTATCTAAAAAGTATATTACACCAGGCGTTGCCAATATTACAGTGGCAGGAGACAAAAAACAAATAGCAGACAAGTTCAAAAAATTTGGCCCTGTAACGATTTATGACATGTATGGTAATGTTGAAAAAGAAGTTACTCCTGTGGCATTGCCTGCAAATCTGACCGCCCCTCAAATCATAAATAAATTTATTACGGTTACAGGTGGTGAAGCTGCTTGGATAAAAGTAAATGATTTGACCATGAAAATGACTACTGAAATGCAAGGTATGTCTATCAACATTAACACCACTCGTAAAGCACCAAACAAAATGTTATTGGATGTAAACGCTGCAGGTCAATCTTTCCAAAAAATAGTTTTTGATGGCGTAAAAGGTTACACTAATCAAATGGGTCAAAAGAAAGACATGGATGCAAAAGAAATAGAAGAATATAAAGATGAAGCATCTATGGTAAAAGATTTGGCTTATTTAACGGCTTCTCATAAAACTGAATTAAAAGGAATAGAAAAAGTAGATGGCAATAATGCTTATCAAATTGAAGTTACAAAACCTAATGGCGACAAAGTAATGGAGTATTATGATGTGGAAACTGGCTACAAAGTAAAATCGGAAGTTATTTTAGAATCTCCACAAGGAAGCATGACACAAACTACTTACTATCTAGATTACAAAGAAGCAAAAGAAGGTTTGAAGTTTCCTTATACAATTAAACAAAATGCAGGTCCACAAATGATGGATATGAAATTGCAAAGTGTTGAAATTAACACAGGCGTTAGCGACGATATGTTTAAATAATAAGTATGAATAATAAGTTTTTGCTATAAATATAAAAAGAGTTCTCCATTGAGAACTCTTTTTATATTAAGTATGCAGTTTATTGTAGCTATTTTCTCATTTAAGGTCAATAATTATTTGATACCCAACAAAGCTTACAATGGTTTTGTTTCAAATTGTTAATTTATTAATAAGTATAGATTTTTATAATTCTTTTTAGAAGTTGTAGGCCTTACTTTTGCAATATGGATTTTAGACCTACGCGTTTTGAAGTTTTACCACCAGTTGTCAAAAATTTGATGATCATCAATGGTTTGTTTTTTTTAGCAATGATTATTTTAGGAAAACAAGGTATTGACATTTCAGAACATCTGGCCTTGTATCATTGGAGTTCAGATAAATTTAGAATTTGGCAATTAATTACACACATGTTTATGCATGGAGGAAATCCTGCTGATCCTGAAGGCGGTTTTATGCACTTGTTTTCAAACATGTTTGCGCTTTGGATGTTTGGCTCTATTTTAGAAAATATGTTTGGTGCAAAACGATTTCTTGCCTTTTATTTACTTTGTGGGATTGGTGCGTCCATATTTTATTTAGGATTTTTAAGCTACGATTTTTATACGCTAAAAAATGCTATTGTTCATTTTAATGCAAATCCTACTTATAAAGAATATGGTAGTTTTCTTTCCCAAAACTATTCTAGTTCAACCAATATGCAAGACCCCTTTTTTCAATTAAAAGCTGCATGGGAATATGACCCCAACAATATTTTATTTATTAATCAAGCTAAAGCAAATATTCATGATTATTACCAAATTGTAACAAGCAATCCTATTGTAGGAGCTTCTGGCGCTGTATTTGGTTTATTGTTTGCTTTTGGATATTTGTTTCCGAATACAATTATTCAAATTTATTTTTTCTTTCCTCTAAAAGCAAAATACTTTGTTGCGCTTTATGCAGCCATAGAATTATATTTTGGTATCAAAAATAGTGCAGGTGACAATGTAGCACACACTGCCCATTTAGGAGGAATGCTTATTGCATTTATTATTTTAAAAATTTGGAATAAAACGAATCGTAAAAACTTTTATTAATTATGACTAACGCAAATTCTTTTATAAAATATATTTCGAAAAGTGACATTTTGAAAATTATAGTTGCAACTACTTTATTTTTTGTGGTTGTACAATCCATCAGAATTACCTTGTTGATGAATGATGAACCTACTACTTTTTATGATACACATGTTTGGAATAACATTGGGATCACATCCACATTTTCAAGCTGGATTACTCATTTTTGGAGTATCATAACGTTTATGTTTGCCGAAGATAATTTTTGGCAAGTAGTCGGTAATATGATTTGGCTTTGGGTTTTTGGAAGTGTATTAGAAGATCTAAAAGGAAGCTATAGAGTGTTACCTGTATATTTAATTGGAGGGATTTTTTCTGCATTTATTTTTATTTTGTTAGGTACTATTTTAAAACCTACCGAAATTAGTTTTTATGCTGGAGCAATGCCTTCAATTATGGCTGTGGCTGTGGCTACTATATTATATAAACCCAATTATCAATTTTGGTTTTTATTTGGTAAAGGCATTCCCGTTTGGGTTTTTGGAATTGTTTATTTTATTCTTCAATTAATTACAATACAAACTTATAATTTACAAAATTTAAGTTTAATGCTCGGTGCTATCCTAGTTGGCATTGGCTATAATTTTGGCTTTGGCTTTATTTTTGATAAGTTGACTATATGGTTTAAACAATTGGGTAACTACTTTGAAAACAATCTAAATTTTGTAAATAATAAAGATGGGTACCATTTATCAACCTCAAAAACATTAAAAGCAGACACTACGAATATGGATATGATTTTGGATAAAATAAACAGCAAAGGAATAGAGGCATTATCTTCAAAAGAAAAATCAATTTTAGAAAGTTTTAGTAAAAAATAAGAATTGTATTGCGTAAATTTTTAAAATATTCTTTTTTAATTGGGTGCATTATCAATGCAATGCTACTCTCTATTTGCAGAGTTATTCCTAACATTAATCCGTTTGAACAAAGTTTTATAGGCATTTTAGGTTTTCTTACACCTGTTTTTGCTGTCATCAATTTTGCATTTATTTTCTTTTGGTTGTTCACCAAAAAATTCTGGTTTATCTCTATTCCTGTTGTTGCTTTTTTATTGAGCTGGAGTGTAACGAGCGTAACAGTGGGTGGTCATTTTTGGGCATCAAATGAACTAAAACAAAACGACAGTTCGTTTACTTTAATGAGCTATAATGTTCGGTTGTTGGATTTATATAATTGGAGTGGCGATAAAACAACCCGTAAAAAAATGTTAGCTTTTATTAAAGAAAAAAAATCTTCTGTGCTTTGTTTACAAGAATTTTATTCGGGCAATGACAGTGTAGGAATAAACAACATTAAAGCGATAAGTGACAGTTGCGATTATCCTTATTTTGCTGAATGTACGATTAATGAAAACAAACGTGGCAAGTGGGGAAGCATTATTTTTTCTAAACTACCTATCATAAAATCGATCAATCATGATATTGATGTTGCAGGAAGTAATTTATTGCAAGAAGTTCAATTAAAATTTAAAAACGATACATTTTCTGTTTTTAATACCCATTTAAAATCCAATAAATTTAGCTCACAAGAAACCGATTTAGTTGCAAATGGTTCTTCAAATTCGTGGGATGAAAAAACTAAAAGTGAAACTAAATCTATTTATTCAAAACTCGAAAAAAGCTCCATTAATAGAGGTTTAGAATCTTCATTAGTTAGTAGAGTAATTAAATCGAATAAGTATCCATCTATCGTTTGTGGCGATTTAAATGATATCGCAAGTTCCTATGTTTATTTTAAAATTAGAGGAAATAAAAAAGATGCTTTTTTGGAAAAAGGTCTTGGATTGGGCGCAACCTACAATAAATTTATTCCCTTGCTTCGTATCGATTATTTATTTCATGACGAAGAAATTCAATTATTAGGTTTTGAAAAAATTGCAGTTCCTTTTTCTGACCACTACCCTCTTTTTGCTAATTTTAGTTTGTAATTTTAATTGTTGATCAAAGTTAATAGTTGCCTGGTGCTATTTCCGAATAGCTGAAAAGGCACCTTTGTCGATGATTAAAGTACTTGTTGATAATCTCCAAAAAATAAATTAATTATTATCCAACCTCAACACTTTATTAATTCCGTTTAATTTTTCTAATCGAGCACACAATTCATCTAATTCTTCTTTATGATTTACGAAGACCATAATAGTGCCTTCAAACAAGCCATCTTTAGAGTCGATACTCATGCTGCGCATATTCATTTTGAGTTCGCCAGAAACAACATTGGTAATTTTATGAATAATTCCTACATCATCTAATCCATTTATTTTCACCCCTGTTAAAAAACTAATTTCTTTGTTTTTTGCCCACTTGGCTTTTACTACACGGTGTCCATAATTAGCTAAAAGGGTTGATGCATTAGGGCAATTTGTTCGATGAATTTTTAAGCCTTCCCCAGTAGTAACAAAACCAAAAACATCATCACCTGGTATGGGCTGACAACAATTCGCCAATTTATATTGAATTTTATCACTGCTTTCTCCAAACAAAATTAATTCATAACCTTTGCCAGGAATTTGTTTTTGCAAATCAACTTCTGGTTCTTCTTTGATAATTTCTTTTTTAATTTCTTCAGGAAAAATTATTTTTTCATTGCCAAATTTTAGTTTCGAAAACTCTTTTACATCGAAGGAACCTTTTGCAGCAGCATAAAATAAATCAATTGGCGTAGCAAATTTATAAAAGGCTGCAACGTCAGAAAAATGTGCGTTAACATTTGGAATATTTAAGTGGTCCATTTTTCGCAAAAAAGATGCTTTGCCATCTTCTGCAATCATTCTTTTTTCTTCTTTTAAATAATATTTAATACGTGATTTTGCTTTGGCAGTAACCACAAATTTCAGCCAATCATCATTAGGTTTTTGTTTTTTAGACGTAATGATTTCTATTTGGTCCGCATTTTTTAATACATGATTAATAGGCACTAATTTATAATTCACTTTGGCACCAATACAATTTTTACCTAACTCCGAATGTATGTCAAAAGCAAAATCTAACGCGCTAGCACCTAACGGCAAAACACGCATATCCCCATTAGGCGTATAGGCATAAATTTCTTCCGTAAAAATATCTAATTTTAAATCGTGAATAAAATCCATTGCATTGTTATCAGGATTTTGTAATAACTCTTTAATGTGTTTTAACCAATCATCTAATTTAGATTCTTGTGAGGTTCCATCTTTATATTTCCAATGAGCCGCCAATCCTTTTTCAGCAATTTCATTCATCCGTTCAGTACGAATTTGCACCTCTACCCACTTTCCTTCGGGACCCATTACAGTTGTATGCAATGCCTCATAACCATTGCTTTTAGGAGAACTTACCCAATCCCTCAATCGCTCCAAACTGTGTTGATATTTACTGGTAATAATTGAAAAGGCGTTCCAACAATCTGCTTTTTCATTGTCTGTTTTTAAAACAATTCGGATTGCAAACAAATCATAAACTTCATCAAACGTAACATGTTTAGTTTTAATTTTATTTAAAATTGAATTTATAGATTTTGGTCTTCCGAAAATTTCAAAATCAAAGCCTGCTTCTTCTAAAGCATCTTTAATTGGCTTAATAAATTCATTGATGTATTTAGTGCGTTCTCGTTTAGTGTCTTTAAGTTTTTGGGTAATTTCGTCATACACTTCACGTTCAGTAAATTTCAAACTTAAATCTTCAAGCTCCGATTTTATTTCATATAAACCTAACCGATTTGCTAAAGGTGCATACAAAAAAGTAGTTTCTGAAGCAATTTTTAATTGCTTATCGCGGCTCATGCTGTCCAATGTGCGCATATTATGCAATCGGTCGGCAATTTTTATTAAAATAACACGAGGATCATCAGCCAATGTTAATAAAATTTTCTTGAAATTTTCGGCTTGTTGAGTGGTGTTTTTTGTTTCAACTACGTTAGATATTTTAGTCAACCCTTCAACAATTTTTGAACAAGAATTTCCAAATTCCATTTCAATTTCTTGCAATGTCACTTCTGTATCTTCTACCGTATCATGCAATAAGGCACAAATTACTGAGGTTACACCCAATGAAATTTCTTCCACCACAATTTTAGCGACAGCCAATGGATGAAAAATATAGGGTTCCCCTGATTTTCTGCGCATGTGCTGATGCGCTTCTGCTGCAATTTCAAATGCACGTCTAACTAATTGTTTATCGCCTTTTTTTAATCGAGATTTTATTGCTCGTAGCAACGAACGGTATTCTCTCAATATCATTTTCTTTTCTTCCTCTGGCGATAAATTGTATTTTTCTATGATTTCCATATCACACTTTCAATTAAAGTAAATGTAGTTTTTTTTACTTTTAAAAATAAATTTAAAATATTATTTTATCAATTATTTATTGAAAAGAAATTATCAATTACCTTTAACGGAATGAAATTATTTGTTGTACCAACGCCTATTGGCAATTTGCAAGACATGACTTTTAGAGCTATCGACACGCTAAAAAGTGTAGATATTATTTTGGCTGAAGATACCAGAACATCTTCTGTTTTACTAAAGCATTATCAAATTCAAAAGCCAATTTGGAGTTACCACATGCACAATGAGCACAAAGTAGTGGAAAAATTGGTGGAAGATATTCAGTCAGGAAAAACGATGGCTTTGATAACCGATGCTGGAACTCCTGGTATTTCTGACCCTGGCTTTTTATTAGTTCGTGCTTGCGTACAAAACGGAATCGATGTAGAGTGCTTGCCAGGTGCTACAGCCTTTGTGCCAGCATTAGTGGATAGTGGATTCCCTATAAACCGATTTGTATATGAAGGTTTCTTGCCCCAAAAAAAAGGCCGAATGACCCTATTAAATCAATTAAAAAATGAAGAGCGTGCTATAGTGTTTTATGAAAGTCCTCATCGTTTAGCTAAAACATTGAAAGAATTAATAACGTATTTTGGAGAAGAACAAGAAGTTTGTGTATGCCGAGAATTAAGTAAAAAATTTGAAGAACATAAAATTGGCAAATTACCTGAAATAGCTGCCTATTATGAAATGCATGCTCCTAAAGGTGAAATTGTGGTGGTGTTGAAAGGAAAATAGTTTCAACATGTTGAAAGATGCCGGTTGATGGTTATCAGGAATACAATTTTATATTTAAATTAATCTCTTAATAATTTTTCTAACTTTTCAGGATTCTGCCTATTATCCCAAAATGCAGTAATATAAACTACATAATCATTGAATTTATAAAAAATACTAAAATGCCCCATTGCTGCAACATGAGTTTCAGGAAAATCAGACAAACAAAAAGCAAACGGGTTTAACGAAATCGATTTAGTGTGTATTTCAGAAATTTTTATTATTTTTTCGGCATATAGAGTGGATTTATTTCTCAACGTCCAATATTTCAAAACAGCTCTTCTTTGTTTAATGGCAGTTTCAGTCCATTTTACAATTCTTTTAGCCATTTCAAATCCTTCTTATTGACATAAGATTCTAAATAAACTCTTCCTTCAGCAATATCTGATTCGCTTAATTGAAGCATTAATTTTTGTTCTTCTGTTAATTTAATAGTGCTATCAATGGGTTGACTATTTTCAACAATTTTATTTAATGCCAATAAACTTGATTTATCTGAAATAGTAAACAATCGTTCAATAATTTCATTTCGTATGTTATCAACTTTTGTCATTCTATATTTTTTTATAAAGTTATTTGTCAAATTTAACATTTCAAAAATAATTTATTCAAACAACGCTTTTGCTTCCTCTGAAATTCGTTTAGGCTTATTGGTTATTTTATCAATTGCATACCAAGTAATGATTGCTTTTGCAGCCATTTCATTTTTTGTTTTATTAAAAATTTCTACTATGCGAAATGTTTTAGCTTTTTCAATTTTTTCAATCCAAGTAGTTATTTCTATTTCATCGTTCAAAATTAATTCTTTAAAATAATTGATTTCTTGATGAACAACTACCCAACGATATTCTTGTTTTATTTTTTCGGTTGCTACATTATCCCAATGTTTTCCGGATATATATTGAGCCCATTT
Source organism: Chitinophagaceae bacterium (assembly GCA_044353665.1). Taxonomy (GTDB): domain Bacteria; phylum Bacteroidota; class Bacteroidia; order Chitinophagales; family Chitinophagaceae; genus OLB11. The sequence goes on from JBILBN010000055.1 coordinate 9,052, forward strand.
GATGTATTCTAAATTATTGACATGCAAATTTCCATCAATGTATTTTTCTTCAACTACTAAATTTATTTTGTAAAATTTCATCTCTTAAAATCGTATTTTATCCATCAACTCTTGACTCATTTTTTCGGTGGCATTGTGCGAATAACCTGCAATGTGTGGGGTGATAATTACATTAAATTTTAGCATTTGTTCAATCAAATTTTTATCTGTAGTTAAAACTTCATTTATCTGTTTTTCTTCTTCCAAAACATCTAAACACGCACCCATTATTTTCCCATTTTGCAAACCTTTTAAAATGGTAGAAGTATTGGCAATATAGCCTCTTGACGCATTTATTAAAATATGATTATTTTTTATTGATGCTAAAAAATTATCGTTATAATAATGTTTTGTTTCCTCATTTAATGGCAAATGAAAGGATAGAATAGTCGCTTTTTCTTTTAATTCTTCTAAGGAAACTTCTTGAACAAATTCATTTGAAAAACCTGTTTTATATTTATCATAGGCAATAATTGAATTTGTAAACACCGACATTTTTTTTGCAAACGCACTTCCTGTATGTCCATAACCAATAATGCCTATTGTTTGATTTTCTAATTCGATACCACGATTGGGTTCACGAATCCATTGTTTGTTTTTTATTTCTTCAAATGATGAATGTATATTTTTATTTAAACTCAACAACATGCCTGTAATATGTTCTGCAACTGCATTTGCAATTCCATTAGGCGAACTTTCATATTGAATATTTTTTTGTTGACAATATTCTACATCAATAATTTCCATGCCTGAGCCAATTCGTCCTATCCATTTTAGGTTAGGATATTTTTCTAATTCTAATTTATTTAAAATGAATTTATTGGAAGTAATAATGCCAATTATCATTTGATTGTTTATAACAGACAATTGACAATTACCTGAATACTCAACAATTTCGTATTTTTTTTCTTTTAAGAATGCGTTGAATTTTTCAGAAATGGGCGATGCAATGAGTACTTGATTCACGTTACGAAGTTAAAAAATAATTATGCAAATGTTAAGTTATATAAATCTACAAACTGTTGTACACTCAATTGCTCTGCACGTTTTGCGAAAATTTCGTCTTGCAACTTTTCTGCTGGCAATATTGATTTCAAACTATTTCGCAGCGTTTTTCTACGTTGATTAAACGCAGCTTTTACAAATATTTTAAACTTTTTTTCGTCTGCAATAGTATACGGATTGTTATTTCTTGTCAATCGAATAACACCTGAAGTAACTTTAGGAGGAGGTGTAAAACTCGATGCTGGAACATCAAATAAATATTCAATATCATAAAAACATTGCACGATCACACTCATGATGCCATAACTTTTACTACCATGTTTCGATGCAATTCGTTCAGCCACTTCTTTTTGAAACATACCAACCACTTCATCTACATAATCTTTCCAGTCAAGCACTTTAAAAATAATTTGTGTAGAAATGTTGTAAGGGAAATTTCCAATGATAGAAAAGTGTTCTTGAAAAGGAAGCGCTGCATCTAAGAAATCATCATGGCTAATTTTACCTTGAAGCTCAGGGTAAGTTTTATGTAAATAATCAATTTTTTCTTTATCGAGCTCAATACACAAATAATTTTCAACAGGCAAGTGCATTAAATATTTTGTTATGGCGCCACCACCTGGACCAATCTCGAGCAAGTTTTTAATATTTGGACCCAATCCTTCTACTATTTTTTGACATACGTTTTCATCGTGTAAAAAATGTTGCCCAAGTTGTTTTTTAAGTGTGTATTGCATTTATTTTTTTAAAAAGATATCCTATTTCCAATGAATAATTGAGTGTTCATATGATGAACTTCATTGATTTTTTACGAAGTTAATTGTTTTCAATCTTAATTTTAGCTTAAAATAATTTTGTCTATTTAATTTTTATTAAATTGATAATTTTCGTTTAATCATATTGGGAACTATTTCATTCAACTCATAAATGACATGCACTAAAGCGCATCCTAAATACCTAAAATATAAAATCCCGAACAAATTCGGGATTTTATTGACTATTTTTATAAGGGAAATTATTTCGCTCTTACGCTAATTGAAATTCTTCTATTTTGACCACGGCCTTCAAGTGTAGTATTTTCGGCTACTGGGAATAGTGGGCCATACCCTTCATAAGCTTTTGTATCGAAAGAACTAGCTGTTAATCCCTTAGAAATCATTTGTGCATGAACTGCTTTTGCTCTAGACTCAGATAATTTAACGTTTACTAATGAATCTCCTGTATTGTCTGTATACCCTCCTAATTTTACAATAACAGCAGGATACGCTTTTAAAATTGCTACTGTATTTTGTAATTGTATAACAGCAGTATCTTTCAACGTAGATTTACCTGAATCGAATAATAAATCTTCAAAATTAAACCAAATATCTTTACCTGTTTGTGCTGCAGGGTCAGTGATAAATTGATATAATCTATCTTCTAATGAGCCTTTAGTTGCATCTAACTCGGTACCATTTGCTAATTTAATTTTAATTGCTGCACCTTTGGTTGCTATCCAATTTCCTGCAGCATCTAATTTTCCTATAGAGGTTGAAGTGGCTGCAGAAGTAGTAGCACTATCTGTTGTATTTGAAATCGCATTGGCTGCAGAATCTGCTGCGCTAGAAATTGAATTTCCAGCTTCGTTTAATGCTGTTTTTTCTTGTTTAAGTTCATTATTACAGCCTTTCAACCAAACAAAAATCCCTACTCCTAATAAACCTAACAAAATGATTGGCATCATCCATTTCATAGTTCCAATAGTAAGTTTTTTTTCATGTTCATTGTTTGCAGGCTCTTCTTTTTTTTCTGAGGTGTAATTCATTTTGTGGTTATTTTTTTAGTGTACGCAAATTTGAACATTTATTTGTTTATGTAGACAAAATTTGTATAATCATTTAGTTAATTAAAAAAATATATATATGTAAGAATTTATATGCAATACAATACTTTTGTATCGTGATAAAAATTGGCAATATTGAACTTCCTGACTTTCCTTTGTTATTAGCCCCTATGGAGGATGTGAGTGATCCTCCATTTAGAGCAGTTTGTAAAGAAAAAGGAGCTGACCTCATGTATACTGAATTCATAAGCAGTGAAGGTTTAATTAGAGATGCGATAAAAAGTCTTCAAAAATTAGATATTTTTGATTATGAGCGACCTATTGGCATACAGATTTTTGGTGGAGACGAAGAAGCAATGTGTCTTTCCGCTAAAATTTGCGAAGCAACTGGGCCCGATTTATTAGACATTAACTTTGGTTGCCCTGTAAAAAAAGTAGTTTGCAAAGGTGCAGGAGCAGGTATTTTGAAAGATATACCTAAAATGGTTTCTCTTACCAAGGCCGTTGTAAATTCAGTAAAAATTCCAGTAACGGTAAAAACTCGTTTAGGTTGGGACAACGAAACTAAAAACATTGAAGAAGTTGCTGAACGTTTACAAGACATTGGTATTCAGGCACTTGCTATTCATGGACGAACCCGTACACAAATGTATAAAGGCGAAGCAGATTGGACATTGATTGCAAAAGTGAAAAACAATCCAAGAATAAAAATTCCAATTTTCGGAAATGGAGATATTGATAGCCCTCAAAAAGCACTTGAATATAAAAATCGATATGGAGTAGATGGTGTTATGATAGGTAGAGCGGCAATTGGTTATCCTTGGATATTTAATGAAATAAAACATTACCGAGCAACAGGTGAATTATTAGCACCCCCAACGATAGATGATCGGGTAATTACTTGTAAAAAACATTTGTATCATGCCATGCAATGGAAAGGAGCTAAATTAGGTATTTTAGAAATGCGCCCACATTATGGAAATTATTTAAAAGGACTTTCTCATATTAAGGATTATAGAATGGAGCTTGTACATGCAAACTCAGTAGAGGAAATAAACGAAATTTTTGAAAGAATTATTGTTCAATATGCTGATCCAGAAAATTGCTAATTTTATATTAATATACAAAAGCAAACATCTTATTCAAGTATAAATAAATCTTCTTGCTTATCTTTGCACATCTTTTTAAAAAATCAAGAATTTTAATAGTTTATGTTATCAACAAACAATGTGTCATTGGCATATGGAAAACGTGTCTTATTTGACGAAGTAAATATCAGTTTTCACAAAGGAAATTGTTACGGTATTATTGGCGCCAATGGTGCTGGAAAAAGTACGTTCATGAAAATTTTGAGTGGAGAAATAGAGCCGAATAAAGGAACGGTGAGCTTATCGCCAAACGAGCGTTTGAGTATGTTGAAACAAAACCATTTTGAGTTTAATGATTTTTCTGTTATCAATACGGTACTCATGGGAAACAAACACCTTTGGGACATTCAGCAAGAAAAAGATGCCTTGTATGCAAAAGACGATTTTACGGAAGAGGATGGTTTAAAAGCAGGTGAATTAGAAGCAGAATTTGGCGAAATGGGTGGTTATACTTCTGAAAGTGATGCAGCACAATTGCTAGCCAATTTAGGCATAATGGATGATGTTCATCATACTTTAATGGCAGATTTAATAGGCACTCAAAAAGTACGTGTGTTATTAGCACAAGCATTGTTTGGTAATCCTGATGTATTGTTATTAGATGAGCCTACCAATGATTTGGACGTAGAAACAATCCGTTGGTTAGAAAACTTTTTGGCTGAATATGAAAATACAGCTATTGTTGTTAGTCATGATAGACACTTTTTAGATACCGTTTGTACGCATGTTGCTGACGTTGATAAAAGTAAAATCAATGTATACACTGGTAACTATACCTTTTGGTATGAAAGTAGCCAGTTAGCTTCACGACAAATAGCGGATAAAAACAAAAAGAACGAAGAAAAAAGGAAAGATTTATTAGACTTTATTGCTCGTTTCAGTGCCAATGCCAGTAAAAGTAAACAAGCCACTTCTCGTAAAAAAGCATTAGAAAAATTAGTAATAGAAGATATCAAACCAAGTAATCGTCGATATCCGGGTATTATTTTTAAACCAGAACGTCAGGTTGGAAACGATATTTTAAAAGTAGAAAAATTAGCTTCATATTTTGAAGGCACAACCTTGTTTGAAGATGTTTCTTTTGATGTGGGCAGAACCGATAAAGTATTAATTGTTAGTAAAAATCAAATGGCAATTACCCATTTCTTTAATATCATTAATGATGAATATAAAGCCACCACAGGCACTTACGAATGGGGCACTACAATTACCAAAGCATATTTACCCAATAATAATGAGGAGTATTTTCAAAATAGTTTAACCTTAATGGATTGGCTTCGTCAGTACGTTCCAGAAAATGTAACCGATATTGATGAAGATTTTTTAAGAGGATTTTTAGGAAAAATGTTGTTTAATGGTGAGGAATTATTGAAGAAAACAAGTGTATTAAGTGGAGGTGAAAAAGTTCGTTGTATGTTGAGTCGCATGATGATTCAAAACCCTAATGCAGTTATATTAGACGAACCCACTAACCATTTAGATTTAGAAAGTATTACTGCATTTAACAACGGGGTAATTGATTTTCCTGGGGTAGTTTTAATGGCTACGCATGATTTAGCATTTGCCAATTCGGTTTGCAATCGGGTGATAGAATTAACACCAAAAGGAATTATTGATCGAATTACTACGTATGAAGAATATTTAGAAAATGATCGAGTAAAAGAATTAAGAGCTGAAATGTACAGTTAATTAGTTTTATATTTTTTGTTAAGACATCATTTATTAATGCATAAATGATGTCTTTTTTTATTTATACAACCTCTTTAAAGTATTTTTGTTTGCTAAATATATTTTATGATAAAAAAAATATGCATTTTTGCCATATTCATTCTTTCAATATTAGAAGTTAATGCACAAATTACAGCATTTGATTTTAATACATTATCTGCAACTACTGGTTCAGGTTCAGTTATAGCAACTACAACAGCTAATAATACAGCAATAGCATCCATTTCTAGAGGTGCTGGTTTAGTTGTTCCCACAGGTACAGGCTTTTTAAGCAATGCTTACCCAGCATCAGCTTGGGATCAACCAACGCTGGCAGCAGCTACCACTGGTAATGATTATTTTGAGTTTACAATTGCTGCAAATTCTACGTATAAAGTCTCATTATCGGCAATGGAAGCAAACTTTAGACGTTCTAATTCAGGTCCAAGCAATTTTCAATGGAGATACAGCATAAATGGTGGAACAAGTTTTGTAGATATTGGAACACCAATAACCTATGCATTAAATAATACAAATGGTGATGCTCAAACTTCTATTAATTTATCAACGATTAATGATTTGCAAGACGTTGCTAATCCTACAACCATTATTTTTAGATTATATGGATGGGGTGGTGCAATTGGTGGAACATTTGCTTTAGGTAGATTAACAGGCAATGATTTAGCTGTTGGAGGAACTGTTTCTACCACATTGCCATTAATTACTTTAGGTACTCAATCTCAAATCGTTTCTTGTTTAGGCGTACCTACTAATAAAACGGTTTCGGTTTCAGGTACTTACTTAAATGGCTCTGCTATTGTTTTTGGACCATTTGCAAATTATACTTTTTCTAAATTTCCTGGAGGTCCATTTTATGCAACCGATTCAATATCATATACCGGAGCAACATTGGCAACTACCAATATGTATATGCAATATACTTCAACCACAACAGGAATCGACACTGTAAAAATTCCAGTAGGTGGAGGTGGCGATACTGCTTTATTATCTTCTCCTCGTTTTACGAATACTTTACCCAATGTAATTATTTCATCTAATCCGGTGTCA
>JBILBN010000056.1:0-15740 GCA_044353665.1 Chitinophagaceae bacterium
TGAAACATAAAATCTTCAGGAAAACGCTCAATATTTCGTTTTACTGCTTGGTTCAATGTTCGAGTTTCAACCTCAAACATTTCAGCAATTTCATAATCAAGCATTACTTTATGCCCTCTTATTTCGCATATTTTATTATGTATGATTTCTACATTCATCTTTTAACACACTGATTTGATAGATTTTAGCGATTTTTTAAATATAATTTTCTCTTTGATGAAATCACTTAATTTAATATTTAGCAATGTAGATGCTTCTATTATTGTCATTTCTCCATTTATTTGTTCTCTAAAAATTTCTTCTTTAGAAAAAATATGTATTCTTTCTATTCCTTTAAAGTTGTTCAAATTATTGATGTGTGTTTGCATAAAAATAATATTTTTCTTTAGTGCTTCTTCGTGCCATGGTGTCTTTGTGGCAAAAAATTAAACCCTTTCACTTTTCTTCTCAAACGTGCTGTAAAAATAAGGTGTTACCGCTTCAAACTCACCGGCACAAGTATCAACCATTTTAAACACCCGAGTAATGCCTAACGCTTTTCGTTTTTCATATAATGCATCTTCCGTACCATCATTCATAATTCTACAAATTTGTTCATCACCAAAACCATTGGTTTTAGCAATTTGTAGCAAATCTGTTGGCAAGGTATCTAATTTATATTTTGCAATTTCTTTTTCAATATCACACAGTTTTTTAATTTCATTTAAAAACCACTTGTCTATTCCATGACTCGCTTTCGAAATTGAATTTACACTCACACCAGCCATCAATGCATCTTTTATTCTAAAAATTCGATCCCATTTGGGTGTTTTTAAACTTTCTAAAATATCGTCTGTTTTCATTAAACTTTTACCATAATAGCCCAAGCCAATGGCATTGTTCTCAAGGCTTTGACAAGCTTTTTGAACAGCCTCTGTAAAACTTCTACCAATAGCCATTACTTCACCAACCGATTTCATTTGAAGTCCTAATGTATCTTTTGCCCCTTTAAATTTATCGAAATTCCAACGAGGTATTTTTACAATAACATAATCTAATGTTGGTTCAAAAAATGCCGATGTGTTTCCAGTAATTTGATTACTCAATTCATCTAAACGATAACCAATAGCCAATTTAGATGCAACTTTGGCAATAGGATAACCAGTAGCTTTACTTGCCAATGCAGACGAACGACTCACACGAGGATTAATTTCTATTGCGATGATTTCTTCAGTTTCAGGATTCATGGCAAATTGCACATTGCAACCTCCAGCAAAATTTCCTAAATCACGCATCATCATGATGGCTGTGTTTCGCATCAATTGAAATGCAGTATCACTCAACGTCATTGCTGGCGCTACTGTAATTGAATCGCCTGTATGAACACCCATTGGATCAAAGTTTTCAACCGTGCAAATAATGCATACATTATCAGCACTATCTCTTAAAAGTTCCAATTCAAATTCTTTCCAACCTAATACAGCTTGCTCAACCAACACTTCATGTATTGGACTTGCTTGCAAACCTCTGTTCAATGCTTCGTCTAAATCTTCTGGCGCATTCACAAATCCACCACCGGTTCCACCCAACGTAAACGAAGGGCGAATCACTAATGGGAAGCCCATTTCTTGTGCAAATTCTTTTCCTTCTAAAAACGAATTAGCTGTTTTGGCTTTTGCTACTTTCACACCCAATTGTATCATCCATTGACGAAACTGCTCACGATCTTCTGCCTTATCAATAGCCTTAATATCAACACCAATTAAACGAACATTATATTGTTCCCAAATGCCCAATTCTTCTGCTTCTTTAGCCAAATTCAAAGCAGTTTGTCCACCCATGGTAGGCAACACTGCATCAATTTCATTTTCTTTTAAAATTTGTTCAATGCTTTCTACATTTAATGGCAAAAGGTATACTCTATCAGCCATCATGGGGTCAGTCATAATAGTTGCGGGATTCGAATTAATAAGAATTACTTTAATCCCTTCTTCACGAAGTGAACGAGCTGCTTGGGTTCCACTGTAATCAAACTCACAAGCTTGACCAATAATAATAGGACCAGAACCAATAATTAAAACGGACTTAATTGAGTTGTCTTTAGGCATTTTTTTTTTATCCCGTTGTAAAACGAGAGTGAAATAATGACGAACTTGTTGCTGTTGAATCGCAAAGATAATCAAAGGCGCTTTGAATAAAAAGTATTGTGGAAAAAGAAATTCTTTTTTTATAAAATCTTTCCCAAAGTGACTAAGCTGTCCACAATTCCATACTTAAAAGGTAGGTTTTGGAGTTAAACTTATTCAGCTTTTTATTCTTTCAAATTGTCACAATCTCTTTTTTGTCTTACTTTCACAAAATGGACAAAAAATTGTTTTTACTTGATGCCTTTGCTTTGATTTTTCGTGCTTATTATGCTTTAGCCCGTAGCCCAAGAGTTACGAGTACTGGAAAAAATACCAATGCTCAATTTGGTTTTTTAAATGCATTGATGGATTTAATCAATAACCACAAGGCAACGCATTTAGCTGTATGTTTCGACACTAAAGATAAAACAGAACGCCATGATGATTTTGCCGCTTACAAAGCAAACCGACAAGAAACACCTGAAGATATTTTGGCAGCCGTTCCTGATATTAAAAGGATGTTGAAAGCTTTCAATATTCCAATTATTGAAGTGCCAGGCTATGAAGCAGATGATATTATTGGCACATTAAGTGTGCAAGCTTCAAAGGCTGGTTACGATGTTTATATGGTAACACCCGATAAAGATTATGGACAATTGGTAAATGATAAAGTATTTATGTATAAACCTGCATCGGGTTTTAGCAAAGCAGAAATTTTAGGTGTTAAAGAAATTTTAGCGAAATGGGATATTGAACGAGTAGACCAAGTAATTGATATTTTAGGAATGATGGGCGATGCTGTGGATAATATTCCGGGTATAAAAGGAGTAGGAGAAAAAACAGCGGTTAAGTTTTTAAAAGAATATGGAACTTTAGAAGGGGTTTTAGAAAATGCCGATAAAATTAAAGGGGCAATAGGCGAAAAAGTGAGAGCAGGAAAAGCCGATGCCATTATGAGTAAAAAATTAGCGACCATTATTTTAAATGTACCGTGCGAATTTCATGAAGAAGATTTTTCGTTAAGCGAATGGGACAAAGATGAACTAGCAAATGTATTTAATGATTTAGAATTTAAAACTATTGGTAAACGAATTTTAGGACAAGATTTTATTGAAAAATCGAAGAATGAACATTCGAATCCTCAAGATATACAATATGATTTATTTGGAAAAGCAGTTGAGCAGAAAGTCGAAAATCGAAAGTCAGACCTTGTTCAGCAAGATTTATTTTCTCAAGAATTTATAAATTATAAAACCATAAATGATATTGAACATGTTTACCATTTGGTTGATTCCCAAAAAGAGCAATTAGCATTAATTGCTAACTTAACTCATCATATAAAGACCAAATCTGAAATTTGTTTTGATACTGAAACTACTGGACTTGATGCCAATATTTGCGAATTAGTAGGTATGAGTTTTTCTATAAAAGAACATGAAGGATTTTATATTCCTTTCCCAAATGATCGAAAAGAAACCCTTACAATTTTACAGCAATTTAATATTTTATTTGAGAATGAAAACATTTTATGGATAGGTCAAAATATAAAATTTGATTTATTAGTATTAAAAAATTATGCTATAGAAATCAAAGGGAATTTATTTGATACCATGTTGGCGCATTATTGCTTTGAGCCCGAAGGTAAACGAAGTATGGACTTACTGAGTGAACACTATTTACAATATAAACCTGTTTCTATTGAAGAATTAATTGGAAAGAAAGGTAAAGGACAAGGTACTATGCGTGATGTGGAAATGGAAAAAATAAAAGAATATGCAAGTGAAGATGCAGACATTACCCTTCAATTGAAAGAAAAATTTGTCTCGTTGCTAAAAGAAAAAGAAGTAGAAAAAGTATTTAATGAAGTAGATACTCCTTTAATAAAAGTTTTATTAGGAATGGAGTTTGAAGGAATAAAAATTGATACGGCGTTTTTAAAAAACTACAGTGTGGTTTTAGAAAAATTGGCCAAAGAAGCTGAAGAATCGGTTTATAAACAAGCTGGCGTGCGATTTAATTTAGCATCGCCAAAACAATTGGGTGAGGTACTTTTTGAAAAATTATTATTGGACCCCAAGGCCAAAAAAACAAAAACAGGGCAATATGCAACAGGAGAAGAAGTGTTAGCAAAATTGGCACACGAACATAAAATTTGTGATGACATTTTAACCTTTCGGGAATATACCAAATTGAAAAATACGTATGTTGATACCTTACCCGAATTAATTAATCCTAAAACGAGTAGAGTGCACACTACCTATGCTCAAACGATTGCTGTTACTGGGCGTTTAAGCAGCATTAATCCCAATTTACAAAACATTCCTATTCGAACAGAACAAGGTAGAGAAATTAGAAAAGCATTTATTCCGAGAGATGACAAACACATTTTAATCAGCGCAGATTATTCACAAATAGAATTGCGTGTGGTGGCTGCCATGAGTGGTGATGAAGCCATGTGTGAAGCATTTAGAAAACATAAAGACATTCATACAGCCACTGCAGCAAAAGTATATGGCATTGATGAAAATGACGTGACTAAAGAACAGCGCTACAAAGCAAAAAGTGTAAATTTTGGAATTATTTATGGACAGGGTGCATTTGGGTTAGCCGAAAACCTATCGATTAGTAGAACAGAAGCCAAAGAGATTATTGATAATTATAAAAAAGAATTTTCGGGCATACAAAAATACATGGACGAAACGATTAATTTTGCTCGTGAACATGGATTTGTGCAAACCCTTATGGGTCGTAAGCGTTGGTTAAGAGATATTAATTCTCAAAACTTTACGGTAAGAGCATTTGCTGAACGAAACGCCATTAATAGCCCGATTCAAGGAAGTGCTGCTGACATGATTAAGTTGGCCATGATTGCCATAAATTCAAACTTAAAAAACTCAAACTTAAAAAGCAAAATGGTGCTTCAGGTGCATGATGAATTGGTATTTGATGTGCTAAAAGAAGAAGCCGATGAAATGAAAACATTAATTTTAAATTGTATGCAAAATGCCATGGTTTTACCTAATAACGTACCTATAGTTGCAGAAGTGGGTACAGGTGAAAATTGGTTAGAAGCACATTAGTTTAATGTACTATTTTGAAATTAATTAGTCATCTATTTTTCAATGAAAGAATAAAAAGTAAAAGGGATTTTATTCCGCTTCTTTTTGTTGTTGCCTAATTTCTAATGCTTGCAAAACCAAATATTCATCGTCTGTCACATTAATTGAATTTATATCAATATCAGGATTAAGCACCACATAGGTTTCACTGACTAGTTTTAAATGTGAAGGTAAGGCTGCATTCATCACTTCGCCTTGGGTGCAAGCATAATAAGAAGCCATCCATTCCCAAAATTTGAGTTGTTGCTCAGTTACTATTGGTTCGTCATCAAGCAATGTTCTAATCGGTTTAACTTCATAAACATCAGGTTTATTTTGATGTAATGTTTTTACAATGCCGCTATACACTTTTCGTTTGCCAAATTGCACCTCTACACGACAACCAATTTTTATTTTGTCTTGCATTTGAACAGGCACACCAAACGTATAATTTCGTTCAACAGCCAAGGGTAATATGACATCTGCAAAAAGCATTATTTTAATTGATTATTTTGAAGCCAAGTTACTGCAAAAAACCAAACCTCTGTTGGATTATTTTTACGACAAAAATTAAGGCAAGTTTGCATATATAACTGACAATAATTTTTCAACAAATCTAAATCTGCTTTATCAATTTCTTTTGTAGGAATAGGTGGTAAAAAAACAGCTCTGTTCCAACCTGGTGTTACTAAATATAATTTCGAAGGATGCATTCTTTTCACCGTATTTAAAAACAAAACGGGCAAAATATCAACTTGTTGCATGTGTGCTAAAGCAAAACTTCCGTTTTGAAACGGCATTAATTCATTTTGAGGTTTAGCAGCAAATGTACCTTCAGGAAAAAGCACAATAGACAATCCTTCTTCCATTTCTTTTTTCATTCGTCTGAAACTGTTTGCCTTTGCTGTAACCGAACTTCTATCTACAGTGATAACTACCATTTTATAGATGATTCCATAAATAGGGGTCTTTTCAACTTCCTTTTTTCCTAATGACTTAAAGAGTTGAGGAATGCTTGTATATACAATAGCAGCATCTAAAAACGATTGATGATTTGGTGCAATTAAATAGCTTTTTGAAAAATCAATTTTATTTCTATTGTAATTTTTAGGCCACATGCCCCCTAATATAAACCAAGCATTACTGATGAATTTTAAAATGAAAAACATGCCATAATCACTTACTTTTTTTGGCATTAAAGACAACAATAATGCAAATGGAAATGCAAAAAGTATTAATACAATAAAGAGCAATACTACATAAATGAAATAAGGTATGTAAAGAATGTTTTTCAACTAAAATATTTTCGAGTGAAATTAAGAATTACTCGAGCTCAATAGCTCTTTCATTTGCCAAAGATATGAATTTCATTTTCAGATTTTATGTATTACCCCTTGAGTTTAAATTTATCTCAGAGATGCGCAATTAATCATTCGCTCAAAATAATTTTTTTTACAAAAAACCGACTCTTTCAAATCGGCTTTTGTATTTTATTATCCTTGATAAAAAGGCAATTTTACTACAATTGCTTTCAATAATTTGTCTCTTACTTCTACATAAATTTCAGACCCTATAGCTGCATGAGATGATTTAACATAACCCATGCCAATCGCTTTATTCAAACTAGGACTTTGTGTGCCACTCGTAACATATCCTAAATCACTTCCGTCAGCTGTTTTTAAATGATAATGATGACGAGGAATCCCTCTATCTATCATTTCGAATCCTACTAATTTACGTTCAACACCATTTATTTTTTGAGCTTCAATATGAGCCCGGTTGGTAAAGTCTTTGGTAAACTTAGTAATCCATCCTAAACCAGCCTCCATAGGGCTTGTAGTATCATCTATATCATTTCCATAAAGGCAAAATCCCATTTCTAAACGCAGTGTATCTCTACAAGCCAAGCCAGTTGGTTTAATATTAAATTCGGCACCTGCTTCCATTATTTTGTTCCAAACATCTACACAATTCCCATGATCTTCAAAATAAATTTCTACTCCACCTGCCCCTGTGTAACCCGTTGCACTAATTAAAACATTTTCAACACCAGCAAAAGTTCCTTTCACAAATGTGTAATATTTTAAATTAATCAAATCCATATCGGTCAATTTTTGCATTGCTTTTACCGCATTTGGACCTTGTATAGCCAATAAAGCTGTTTTGTCTGAAACATTGTGCATTTCCACATGATTTATATTGTGTTTCACTATCCAATTCCAATCTTTATCAATGTTAGAAGCATTTACAACCAACATATATACCTTATTTTCTTCAACACAATACACCAATAAATCATCTACAATTCCTCCTTCGTTATTAGGAAAGCAAGAATATTGTGCTTTACCATTACTGAGTTTAGATGCGTCATTACTGGTAATTTGTTGAATCAAATCAAGTGCGTGTTCTCCTTTTAAAATAAATTCACCCATGTGACTTACATCGAAAATACCAATGCTATTTCTGACTGCAGCATGTTCATCATTAATTCCGCTATATGAAATTGGCATGTTATAACCAGCAAATTCAGCCATTTTAGCACCTAGTGCTTGGTGAATAGAGGTAAAAGGGGTATTCTTCATTTTCTTAAAATTTTCACAAAAGTAAAACATCTACTTATTTATTTCTAATTTTCGTTAGGAAGTAGCTTGAGTCTATTATATTTGTAGGCGCAATTATTGTTTATCAGATTCGAAGAATGATTAAAAAATATACCCGTTTATTGACTATTGCAATTTTATTGCCTCTTTTTGCAACTGCAAAATGGGGTGGAGATAAAAGAGAAAGCTCAGTTTTAGCGAAAATAAAAAAAGACATTGATACTTTGTGTAGCGAAAAAATGGAAGGTCGATTGACAGGAAGTGATGGCGAACAATTAGCTGCAAATTACATAGAATCTCGATTTAAACAAATTGGATTAAGCCCTTATGAAGGTAAATATCAATCAGGATTTGCCTCGATTAGTAGCACCCGATTGGGCAAAAATGCGTATTTTAGATTATACGATAAAGAGTTAATTTTAAATTCGGATGTTCTTTTTATGGAATATGGTGAAGGAAATTCTATTAGTGGTTTTGCCTATCCAGAAGTGTATGAGCAAGGAAATGTGTGGTTGGTTTCATTAAAAAAAATGAAATCATTTGAAAATATTAATCCGCAAAAATCGATGTATGAATTTGCTAAACTAGCTGTTGGACAAAAAGCTGCTGGCATCATTTTTTTAAATGATATAGATGCAACCATAGATTTATCTCCAAATAATTTAGGAAAATTTAATCCAATTTCCATTCCTGTTGCTTTTATTAGTCATAAAGCATATAATTATTTTATTAAGCCGAACTTAAAAAAAGATTGGATTGAATTTGAAGCCAAAATGGGTTTTGAGGAAGCTAAATCTGAAGGAAAAAATGTAATGGGTTACCTAGACAATAAAGCGGCTTTAACCATTGTGATAGGAACTCATTTTGATCATTTAGGAAATGCAGGAGAACAATATCCTGGTGCAAACAGTGTTAGCGGAGTAGCCAGTTTATTGTATCTAGCTTCTGAATTAGATAAAGATGAATTTTCGCAATACAATTATCTTTTTGTAGCGTTTTCTGGAAAAGAACAAAATTTACTTGGCTCTAAAGCATTTATAAATCAAAATGAATTCTCACTAAATTCATTTAATTGCATGTTGAACATAGACATGATTGGTGGATTAACCCCTAAAAATAAGAACCTATATATAAGTGGGGTAAATACTTCGGCATCATGGTTGCCGATTTTAAATCAAGTTAATACAACTAATTTAAAAATAAAAATTGATTCATCTGGATATGGATTTTCAGATCACACTTCTTTTTATGTAAAAAATATTCCTGTATTAAATTTCAGTACGGGTTGTAGCATTGATTATTTAACGATTAATGACAAGCCTTCTAAGGTTTCTCAAAATAGCATTTTAGAGGTTTCAAATTATGTGTTTAGCACCATAGAAGCATTAAGTATCCAAACAAAATTATCATTTGAAAAAACGGTTGATATATTGCCCGAAATTCAAAAACTAAAAATAGACTTAGGAATTTTACCCGATTTTTCGTTTAATGAAAATGGTATCCGAATTGATGGTTGTATTCCTTTTAAATTAGCTGATAAATCAGGGCTTCGAGCAGGAGATGTAATTACCAAAATTGGAGAATTTATGATTATTGATTTTGAAGATTATATTGAAGCGATTAAGAAATCAAGTAAAGAAAAAGAAACCGCAATTATAGTAAAAAGAGAAGGTGTGGAGTTTAAATTTTTTGGCTTAATGAAAGAATAATTTAGTGATTAACTTTAATAATATTGAAAAAATGAAAAATAAATTTCACCTCATTTTAGTAGGCTTTTTTTTAATCGGATTGATTGTTTCAGCCATTGAACCTAAGGATTCTTTTACTTGGCTGATGGAAGTTTTTCCTGCGATAATTGGTTTTCTGGTATTGGTTTGTAGTTACCCTCGTTTTAAATTTTCAAAATTGACCTATGTTTTTATACTGATTCACTGTTATATTTTATTTGTGGGTGGGCACTATACTTATGCTGAAGTTCCTTTATTTGATACCATTAAAGATTGGCTACATCAAGATAGAAATAATTACGACAAAGTTGGTCATTTTGCGCAAGGATTTGTACCGGCAATGATTACAAAAGAAGTTTTAATTAGAAAACATGTTTTACGAAATAAAGCTTGGGTGCCTGTTTTTACAGTGTCCATTTGCATGGCTATTTCAGTTTTATATGAATTTTTAGAATGGGGCGTAGCAATATACACAGGTGAGTCGGCTGATGCATTTTTAGGCACTCAAGGATACGTTTGGGATACGCAATCGGATATGTTATATGCTGCCATTGGCGCAATTTGTATGTTTCTATTTGTAAGAAAAAAATATCGCCATAAAATTGAAAAAAGTGAACCACTATTTTCGTAACTTCAAATTATGAAAATACTTATTACTGGCCTCATATTATTGTTTACAGTTCCCTTACATGCGCAATTATATTCGATCAATAAAAAATTAGAAAATAAATCTATCGAAGGAATTAAACAATTTTTAGTAAATGAATTGGACGATTTAAATCAAAATGGAATTTCTTTAGAATTAACTTTTGCCAAAAACACAAGGTACTCTAAACATTTTTTATTTACTGTTTTTTATCAGGCTGTGCCTATTTATAACCACGCCATAAAAGTTTCACTAGATGCTCATTTTAATATTATTTCTATAAAAAAAGAATGCCCCAATCTTGCTTTGCTAAAAAATTATTTTGTAGAAACTGAATTAAGTAAATGGAATAAAAAAAATATATACCAGTCTATTTTATTAAAATGGAATGATATTGATTTAGTAAAATCAACACAATATCAAATTTATTTTGAACATGAAAAGCCACAAATTGTTTTACAACTTAATGCTTGGAATAAATCTTTAGACGAAGCCATTTTAGTCAACTTGGATGGCGTAATTTTGAAAGAAATAAATTATGCTCGACAATTATTGAAAGACACAATTGTTTCTGCAAAAGTTTTTAAACCAGACCCTTTGACTACATTAAACAAACTATATGGTGGTATTTATATAGACAATAATGATTCAAATGATACTTGGATAAACAATGCTTATTTTACCGTGAATTTGCCAATTACCTTTGATGATGCCAATCAAACTTTTTATGTAGAAAATGGCTTTGTGCGCATTGATGATTTTGAAAGTCCCAATATTTTACCCACTACCAACACTGTTCCCAATTTTATTTTCACCCGAAATCAACCTGGTTTTGAAGAGTGTAATATCGTGTATCACATCACGCAATTTCAAAACTATATTGCCTCTATTGGTTACGATACTTTATTAACTGCCGGAATTACTGCCGATGCGCATGGACAGTTTGGCGCCGACAACTCCGTGTTTTTGCGCAATGGTGGTGACCCTACTTTAAGTTTTGGTACAGGTGGCGTTGATGATGCCGAAGATGCAGATGTAATTATTCATGAATATTGTCATGGTATTAGTTGGAGTGCGAATGGAAATGATAATTTTAGCAATGAGCGTGCAGGGCTTGATGAAGGTTTAGCAGATTATTTTGCCACTTCATACTCTCGAAGTTTGAATACGTTTAACTGGGAAAAAATGTTTAGTTGGGATGGTCATAATCCTTTTTGGACTGGAAGAATAGCCAATACTTCTACAAATTACGGAACCACCAATGACATTTATAAACTTGGCGAAATTTGGAACAGTGCAATGAGTGCAATGTCAACCGATTTAGGCGATTATGTAACCGATCGATTAATGCTTGAATCATTGCATTTTTTTACCAATAATACTACATTACCTGAGGCTGCATTGTTTGTTTTAAAAGCAGATACTTTATTATTTAATGGAATAAATGTATCGAGCATTTGCGCTCACTTTCAACTCAGAAATATTTTAAATTCCAATTGTTTGCCCGTTTCAATTGCTGAAATACCAAATTCTCCTTTATGCCAATTGGCAAATTCGATCGGTTTTGCAAAAGGCGAAAATTCACTTTCTATTTTATTTCCAAGTTTTACGAATGGCACATACACCATCTCAGACATGACAGGAAAAGTAATTTCAAAGGAACTATTTACATCGTCAAAAAATATAATTATTTCTCCAGAAAAATTTCAAGCAGGTATTTATTTATTGTCCCTAAAAATAGGTACGCAAACACAAACATTTAAAATTGCTAAATGGTAATTACATTTGCTAAATAATAAACACAAGTTGAACAAAGAACTAATTTTTGAAACCGCACAAGAAACAATTGCCATCGAAGCTCGTTCGATTGATAAACTACAATCATTTATTGATGATGATTTTTTAGCCTCTGTAAAAACGATTCATGAAAGTAAAGGCCGAGTAGTGATTAGTGGCATTGGAAAAAGTGCCATAATTGCACAAAAAATTGTAGCTACTTTAAATAGTACAGGTACACCTTCTATTTTTTTACATGCAGCTGATGCTATTCATGGCGATTTGGGTATGTTGCAACAAGATGATGTTGCCATGATTATTTCTAAAAGTGGCGAAAGTGAAGAGATAAAAGTGTTAACTCCGTTAATAAAAAATTTCGGAAACACATTAATTGCTTTGTGTGGAAATGTGCATTCATTTTTAGCGACTCATGCCGATTATGTTATCAATTCTACAGTAGATGCAGAAGCTTGTCCGAATAATTTGGCACCTACAAGCAGCACCACCGCTCAATTAGTGATGGGTGATGCACTTGCCGTGTGTTTATTAAAATTAAAAGGATTTGCACCAAAAGATTTTGCAAAATATCATCCAGGTGGAGCCTTAGGAAAACGCCTATATTTACTTGTGCACGATTTAAGTTCGAAAAATGAAATGCCAAAAGTATTCACACATACGAATTTAAAAGATACCATTGTTGAAATTACATCCAAACGATTGGGTACAACAGCTGTTTTAAATGAAGATGGAACGTTAGCTGGTATTATTACAGATGGTGATATTAGAAGAATGTTGGAAAAAGATTTTGATATTAAAGCATCCACTGCAAAAGACATTATGAATGCAACGCCAAAAACAATTCAACAATCCGAATTAGCCGTTTATGCACTTGATGTGTTGCGCACGAATAATATTTCTCAATTGATTGTTTTAGATAATCAACAATACACTGGAGTCTTACATATACATGACATCATTCGAGAAGGAATTTTATAGTTTTTAATACTATTTACATTAAGTTTCTGACTAATTGAACAATTGCCAACAAAAACAAAATGCCAGAAATACCATAGTCTATTTGCATACGATATAATGAAAAATAATTGATCACTTTTTTACCTGATATCGCATAAACATAAAGAATGATAGCAACTCCAATAGTTGCTCCTAAACTAAATATTGATATTGAAAAAGGAGTCCAACTAAACCATTTTTTTTCGATAAAATAAGCTCCCCAAATTACCCATGCTGATAATTGAAAAGGATTAAGAATAGCAAAAATGATCAACTCATTAATTTGTTTTCTATCTAATTTTTCAGAAGAAATAGATTTAGATGCTGGTTTTTTTTTGGCAGTCAACAAAGAAATAAAAGCAACAATAAATAAAACAACGACAATCAACCATTTTAATATTAATAATATGAGGTCTTGTTCCATAAGCCATTTCATTCCACTCATTGATAAAAAACAATACGGAAATTCAATGACAGCAATAATGAATAACACTTGATAAAGTGCTTTTTTGTGCACTTGCATGCCTAACTGAAATACACTTAAATTGATATAACCTGGCATCATATAGCCATAAATACCAACCAACATACCAATTATAAAGTGTAAAAACTGCATTCTTGTAAAATTACTACAATAAAAACACAGTGTCTATTTATCTAACTGTTTTAGTATAGCTTTTAAAAATAGGCTGTGCCAATTCGTTCGGAACCTGGAGACAAACTAGTTATTCAATAAAAAAAGCTGACTTTGTGCGTCAGCTTTTTTAAAATATAATTTAGTATTACTTATTTTGTATTTACTAATTTTTTTATCATTTCAAACAATTCATTTTCTCCTCCTTCTTCATAGCCAGTATGTTGGTAAACTATTTTTCCATTTTGATCTACGATAATGGTATAAGGAACATTTTGAAAATTTAACGAACGTTTCAAATCGCTGTTTGGATCTAATAAAACAGGAAAATTCCAACCTTGAGATTTTGAATATGTTTTAACCAATGCGGTGTTTCTCGAATCATCTATTGACACCGTCATATAATTAAAATCGGCTTCTTTTTTCCAGCCTTCTAATTTTCCTTTTATGTTTTTTATTTCTTGTTTGCAAGGCACACACCAAGTAGCCCAAAAGCTCACCATGGTAACCTTTCCTTTTTCAAACGCCTCATTAAACGAAACTTGTTTGCCATTAATATCACGCACTGTAGTCGTTGGCAATTCTTGTGTTTGAGCAAACATTGCTGTTGAACCTAAAATGAACGCAGCACTTAAAATTATTTTTTTGAACATGATTATTTATTTTTAATTTATGTAATTCAAATATAAGACTATTGCTTTTATTTAATGTAAAAAATACGGTGGTTAATTAAATATTAATGTTTAAAATGACGCATTTCGGTGATAACCATTGACAATCCATTATCTACACAATATTGAATACTGTCTTTATCTCGAATGCTCCCACCGGGTTGAATAAATGCCTCAATGCCATTTTCATGCGCAATTTTTACGCAATCGTCAAAAGGAAAAAACGCATCAGATGCCAACACAGCGCCCTTCAAATCAAATTCAAAATGCTTAGCTTTTTCAATGGCATGCCGCAAAGCATCAATACGAGAGGTTTGACCACAACCTTTTCCAATTAATTGTTTGTTTTTGATTAATACTATCGCATTCGATTTCAAATGTTTGCATATCAAATTCGCAAAAGCTAAATCTTCTTTTTCAGAAGCCGTAGTTTCTTTTCCTCCAACTTCTTTCCAAGCAATAAAATTTCCTTTATCAACTTGTTGAGAAATGGTTCCGTTTAATAAAGTTTTAGTTGATGTTGATGGCAATTCAACTTCTTTCAAAACCAACAAGATTCTATTTTTCTTTTGTTGAAGAATTTCCAACGCATCCACATCAAAGTTTTTCGCAATTAAAACTTCAAAAAAAATTTCATGAATTGCTACTGCTACTTCTTTATTAATAATTCCATTGGTAACTAAAACACCGCCAAAAGCACTTTCAGGATCACCAGCCAAAGCGTTTTTCCAAGCATCTATTAGGGTAGTTTTTGATGCAATGCCACAAACATTGGTATGTTTAATAATTCCAAATATCATTTCAGGCTCTTCTCCTTTTGAGGAGTTGGAGGAGGCGTCTTGAATTAATTGCACCGCTGCATCTACATCTACTAAATTATTGTACGACAACTCCTTGCCATGCAATTGAGTAAAAATGTTATTTAATTTACCAGTAAAGCTAGCGGTTTGGTGAGGATTTTCGCCATAACGCAAATGGGATGTTTGGGTATTAAAATAATTTGAAATGGCAATATCATAATCCATGACTACTTTAAACGCTTTTGCAGCAAAGGCTTTGCGCTGGTCTAAAGTAGTTTCGCCATTTTGTACTGTTAATAAATTTTCTAAAACCGCATAATCCTCTTTTGAAGCAAGCACCGTTAAATCGCTGAAATTTTTTGCTGCTGCTCGAATCATGGACGGACCACCTATATCAATTTTTTCGATAATTAAAGCCTCCTCTAAATCGCCTCCAATAGAGGAGACTTTTTGCATTTGCGCTGCTAATACTTCTTCAAAAGGATATAAATCCACAATGACTAAATCAATTGAAGGTATTTCATATTCCTTCATTTCTTGCAAATCTTGTTCCAAATTTCTACGACCTAAAATGCCTCCAAAAATTTTAGGATGCAAGGTCTTCACTCGTCCTCCTAAAATAGACGGATAGTTGGTAACCGATTCGACAGGAATACATGGAATGTTTAA